>JAJXVA010000033.1 GCA_021782435.1 Pseudomonadota bacterium | reverse complement strand
AAAACCCGGGACTATCCGCGCCGGCCAAGTCGTCCTGATCGGCGCGGTAATGCCACAATGTGAAGCCTTGGGCGTAGGCCAGCACGGACAGATTGCGCATCAGGAAAGCCATTGGGAGCTCCTTGAGAAAATAGAGGATGGAAAGCCTAAGACCGCATACCTAATCTAAAGGAACAAAAACAGAACATCAAGCCAAAGCCCGAGAGGTTTTGATAATTTTCGCCAGAACGTCCTTACACGGCATCCGCAAAGCAACCAGTGGCTGAAGATCTCGCTATATGCCACTGTTCTTACTCTTTTCCTAGATTCTCGGCGCCAAGTCCTATAGACTGCGGTCCAAGGGACGCCATCGCGGCCGGGTAGGGACGCACATGCGACATGAAGATATCTGGCGCGCGCTTGATGCGTTGGCCTCAGAAAAGGGACTTTCTACCTCGGGCCTTGCCAAGGTCGCAGGGCTTGACCCGACGACTTTCAACCGTAGCAAGCGCATGATGCCCGATGGCCGGCCGCGCTGGCCGAGCACGGAGAGCGTCGCCAAGGCACTCAATGCCACCGGGGTCAGCATTGATTCGTTTTCCCAGTTGATAAGCGGTGCCACTTCGCTTCCGGCAAATCATCGTGGCCCGCTTCGTCGTATACCTTTGATCGGCTTCGCCCAGGCTGGTGGTGACGGATATTTCGGTGATTCGGGCTATCCGGTCGGCGGCGGCTGGGACGAGGTTTCGCTGCCTGAATTTACCGATCCTAATGCCTATGCATTGGAAATCAGCGGTGATTCGATGGAACCCGTGTTTCGTGATGGCGACCAGGTGATCGTCTCGCCGGCGGCACCAGTTCGTCGCGGGGACCGAGTGGTGCTGCGCACCTGTGCCGGTGAAGTCATGGCGAAACAATTGGCTCGCCGCTCCGCCCGCCGCTACGAATTGCGCAGTCTCAACCCCGCTCACCCCGACCGTAGTTTCGATCTCTCTGAAGTTTCGTTCGTCCACCGCATTGTGTGGGTGAGCCAGTAAGGTAACGAACTCGATGGGAACGCGCGTGTGCGCAGAAATCGTGTGGATTGGGCCAGTCAAACACCTCGGTCTACGACGGACACACCTTGCAGAAAAGAACTGTGCATTTTCGGCTTTAGGCGCGATGTCCGCCAAAAAAAGAGACTGACTCCGTCGTTTGGCTAAATCTCGGCCGTGCCGAACTCTGCATGGCGGGCTTCTGGTCCCAGCCACACTAGGGCGGCAACGGAAAGCGCCATGAGGGCTGCCATGCCGGCAAGCGGCAGACGCAGATCGTGGCCCAGCGCGGCGGCGGTGGCACTCTGGATTGTGGCATTGCCGGCTGCCAAAAAATTTCCGAATTGATAAACGAAGCCTGGAAAAGTGCCGCGCACACTTGCGGGAGCCAGTTCGTTCAGATGAGCAGGAACCACGCCCCAGGCACCTTGTACGCAGAACTGTACGAGAACCGCGCCCAGACCAAGACAAAGAGGCGTGGTGGCGAAGGCCCAAAGGGGAATAGCGGGCAGTATCAAGAGCACAACGGTCGCGATTGTGCGACGCCTTCCCCATGTCTGGGAGACGATTCCGCAGATTAGACCGCCGACTATCGCGGCCACGTTATAAGCGACAGCAATACTGGCGGCAGTGGGGTGACCCAGGTGCAATTGCCCGAGCAGGAAGCTCGGATAGAGATCCTGCGTGCCGTGGCTCAGAAAATTGAAGGCCGTCATTAAGGCAATGGCAAATAGGGTCAGCCGAAGTGGCGGCCGGAACGGTACCGACTGGCGGGGAAAGTTCTGCGCGGACGCTGTGAATGCGGGGCTCTCGGGCACGAAGCCGCGGACCAGCAAAACCAATAGTGCCGGTGCCGCGCCAACGAAGAACATGCCGCGCCAGCCCAGATACGGATAGGCGAAGGCAAACAATACTGTTGCCAGAAGATAGCCGCTCGGATAGCCCGCCTGAAGCAGGCCGGAAATGCGCCCTCGCCAGGATGGAGGGACGCTTTCGAAGGTCAGTGCGGCACCTACGCCCCATTCCCCCCCCATGGCGATGCCGAATAGTGCACGAGAGACAAGAAACAGGCCCAACGTGGGGGCCAAGCCAGAAGTGAATTCCAGCAGTGAGTAGCCAAGGATACTGGCCATTAGCGCTGGCCGCCTGCCATGTCGGTCGGCAAGGCGGCCCAACAGAAATGCACCCAGCGGACGCATGGCCAGAGTGAGCGTAAGTGTCAGGGAATTGAGCGTCAGCCCGGCATGGAAATGGCGAGCCACGTCATTGAAGACGAACACCATGATAAAGAAATCGAAGGCATCAAGCGTCCAGCCCAGGTAGGCGGCGAGAACAATCAAAGCACGATGGCGCGGCATCGGGGCGGAATCCCGCTTTGGCATGGGCACGACCGAAAAAAATGTATCTCGGGCTGGGCGCCTGTGGCCTCGTATCAGCGGCGCTTCCGGGGCGGGGCCGGCGGCAGCAACCACCAGGCTACTGGTTCTGGTTCGGTCTTTGTCTGCTCGGGTTCGATTACCGCAACCGAGGTGGGCAGCGGGTATTTACGTGGCCGGCCACGGCCGCGCTTGACGGGTATGGTATCGGGCTCGCCGCTCGTCACGGGGGGGGCTGCGGGGCGTGGGGCCGGTCGCGTCTGTGCGGTCTTCAGTCGCGCTATCTCGGCCTGAAGACTTAAGATTTCCTCAGCGCGGGAATCGGCTAGGGCCTGTGCGTCTGCCCGCGCCAGCTCGATATGGCCAAGCTGGGTATGTAAATTCTTTAACTGGTTGGAGGTCTGACTGGTCATTTCCTTATACGCACGATCCGCCTGTTCAGCACGCTGCTTCCAGGTCTCCACCTCGGTCTGCAGGCGGATGATTTCAGAGTCGGTGCGCACCGACGACACAGCTTCACGCATCGGCGCCTTGGGTGCGGTTTTGGCCATGTGCACCACTGGCACCTCGCCGTCGCGCACGAAGCGGTGGCGCGGTTTGTTGCCATGCTGCGCGCCGCCTTCGGCGCGGAATATATCGCGGGGCGGCCCTGGGCGGCGAACCGTCCCCGGATCCGCACCGCCGGGACGCACTGATGTTGTGCTCATCGCCTCAAGCGCGCGGAGCATGCGCGACTCGGAATTTTCCAGCGAGGTCTCCTCGTCGGTCGAGTCGGGTGTTTCACTTATTTTATGCAGCATCGTTTCAATCTCGGAACCAAATAGAGGGGCAATCGAAGCGTGGTCGCGGCCATCACGGCAAACTTGGTATTGCCAAGGTAAACGAACGGCCAAGTCTCGGAAAAATCCGACGAAGCGCCCCAGCTTCACTGTGTGGTGCCGATTTGCGGACCTTTGTCCGCCGCCCGACAACACGACCACTACCATCGGCCACGAACCGGAGTCGCTGTCAACCGAATTCTAGGGCACGGCCAACATTCGATCGACGTGTTGATTATTATTCATTTTCCGGCAGGTCCACTACCACGATACCGGCGCGGATGCTTTCCAATTCGTTGCCAATGAAACGTATAATTTCAATTTTTGCGTCCCCCCGACGCAACCGCGCCTGATAATGCGCCATGCCCTCCGGGTCGGGTTCTTTAAGCAGCAGGCGTCGATAGCAGGCGGTAATGAACGCCACACCGTCGAGCGCCAGCAATTCGGTGGCGGGAACCTCCCGTGCCGAGGCAGTTCCAAGTCGCAACGTGGGTTTATCCCCGGAGGCCGACTGGTGCACAAGGAAGCGACTGAAAATGGCGCCAGGGGCCTGGTCGGCGTAGATCAGTCGATGACGATAGGCCGGGGCGTTCAGCAGTAGACTGCGCACCGCATCCGTGCCCCCGCGGCGCGCGGCGGTCACTGCGGCGCGGGCCAGTTCCCCGGTCAAGGCGCCGGCCAGAAAATCCTGACAAATCAGTTCGATTTGGGTTTCCAAACAAAACCCCCAGCCGGCCGCATCACGCGCGCAGGCTCCGGTGCGCCAGGTCGAAGGCGAGGTTATGGCCAGCAAGTCTTCCACCCGCATCCGGGCGGGCGGCTTCGGTGGCGACAGCAGCATTTCGCCGGTCTCGCCCAACATCACGGCAAGCCTGCCGGCCTGCGTCCAGGCAGGTCGGGCCAGAGTAAAGCCGGGCATCTGGTCGGTGCGCACGGTCTCGGCCAAGGTCGAAACAGCAATGCGTCCATCGCATAGCAGATGAACCGTCATCGGATAGTCAGCGTAAACTGGGTGGCGCGCCCAGCCTTGAACGGTATCCGCCGCGATCAGATCGACATGTCCGGGCATCAGCGACCCGCCTCGGGTAGATTGTCGATCGCGGCTGTGATTTTTTGCCACGTCTTAGGCCAGGAGAATCGTGCCGCCCAGGTGCGTCGGGCGGCGCGGGCGGTCTCGGCTGTGGCATGCCGATCCTGAAGCGCTTCGGCCAGGCCGCGGCCGAAATCCTCTGGTGTAAACGGGTCGAAATAGGTCACTGCCTCGCCACCAACTTCGGGCAGGCTGGATGAACGGGTTGTCAAAACCGGGGTGCCGAAGGCTAGTGCTTCCAGCACCGGCAGGCCAAACCCCTCGAACAGGCTGGGATAAATCATCAACCTCGCGCGGGCCAGTAGCGCATCGCGCGCCGCCGCCGAGACATAACCAGGAAACAGGATGCGTCCAGCTTCGGCCGCTTCATTCAGGCCGTGCCGCGCCAACAGCGTGGCCGGTGCCTCGCCCCAGCCGTGGCGACCAAGAAACACGAAGCGTAGCCCGGCCAGCAATTGCGTCTGTGCGGCCAGGAACTCAAGGATCACGGCTATGTTTTTACGCGGCTCGATCGTGCCGAGCACCAGAACGAAAGGCTCGACCGGGACCATCGGGGGCGCAAGCGCGCCAGGCTGGCCGGGACCGGGATGCACCGTGATGATGCGCGCGGGATCGGGCGGACAGAGGTAACGCAGCACATCCTGTCGCGTGGCTTCCGAGACGCAAAAGGTCAGATCGTTGGTAGCGACGTCGTCAGCCATTGCGGCGGCGTGAAACCGAACGGTCTCCGGTAGATGGAATTGCGGCGTGAGCAGGGTGGAAAGATCGTGAACGATCTGGGTCTCGATCGCGAAGCCGCGGCGGCAGGTCTTGACATTGGGAAACAGTGCGATGGATGTCTCGTTGAGACTGGTCGCGGGTGCGCGCGGCGTATGGCGCGCCAGCCAGAACGACAGGAATTCGCCCTCGCCACGGGTCAGCACGGTCGCCACGATCTCTGGCGGTATGGCCGCGCGGCCCAGGAAAAACCCGACCGCGCGCGTCGTATCTCCCAGAAGGGTCGCTGCAAGTCCGGCGGTGACCTGGCTCAACCCCGTATATTGGCCTTCCTGCAACGGTCCGATTTCCAGCCAAATGCGGCGGGTCATGTGCTTGGGGCAATCCCAAGTCCACACAGGCGGTCCGTGATCCGCGCCCGCACCGCCGCTGGCCCATAAAGCCGCGCCACCTGCTCGCGCCCGGCATGGGCAAGACGCTCACGCGCCGGCACCGAAAGCTGGCGCGCGCGGTTGAGAGCGTGCGCCACATCGGTCGCACTGGCACGCGCCACCGTGAAGTTGCGGCCGGCAACCAGGCCCGCCAGCCTCGGATCGTCGTTCGGGCGAGCAGTCGAGGCAATCGGTATGGCGCAATCCGCGCTTAGGTAGTCGTCCATGGCGGTCCCGGTGGTGCTGACAGCAACCGCTTCGCAAATCATTGCCTCCAACAGGGGCAGATTTTGCCCCTCGGCGATCGAGGTGCACAGATAGAAGGGGGCCGCACCATAAAGCGCGGTCATTTCGGGCTCGCTCAGAAAAGCGTTGCATATCAAAATACCCGGATCAGCCAACGCCGTGCCGGGACCAAGGGCGGTGCGCAGAATACCGCCCGCGACCTCGGCGAGCGTAATGCCGTCCCCCCCTCGTATCAGTTTGAGCAGCAGCAGGGAATCCGGGTATTCCTGTCTATGGCAATGAAACCCGCGGATCAGCGCATCCAGGTTCTTGCGGGCATCCTCTGGGTTGAGGATCGCCAGGAACAGGACGGCGCGGGCTGAAAACTGCCGCAGTGCGGCGTCAAGCGTGGTTTCGCCGGCGCGTGCCTCGGCCTCTGCCAACGCATCGGGCCAAGCGGGGTTGACCCGTAGCTGCGTTACTGGCAGCCCAGCCAGCAGCCGCAGGCAGGCGGCGCGGCCGGGCACTTTGGGGCGGGAAATCGGTGCCGGCACCACGTGCACCTGTGCCACACCATGGGATTGGAGCACGTTTCGCGCGAATTGGCTTGCCACCCACACCTCGTCACATGAATTCAGCATCCCGGCCTGGTTGGCGGTGGGCGCTTCGCCGGGCAGGGTTTCAGTCTTGAGCACCGGAAATTCCCAGGCAAAACATGCAATGTTCCATGCCGGCTTCAGCAGCCGGATCTCCCCAGTGGAGCGGAAAATCAGGTGTAGCCATTCTCCGGCTGGGGGGGCCGGCATGGCGGCGCGCGTCGCGTAGTATTCGGGCATCACCAAATCGCGCAGGGCCGGGAAATCCTGTGCCAACAGGGTGCGGAAACGGGCGGCGGCGAAGTTATAGGAATAGTGCGCAACCCCCAGATTCCGGGCAATGTCGCCTGACACCGCGGTTGAAATGAACAGAGCCGGCAGGCCACCGGGCGCCTTCGCGCCCGTCAAACCTCTGGCGCCGGCGCCGGCATCGGTGCATTTTCGCCCCGGGAGAGAGGGGTGTGGCATGGGTCAGTTCTTCACGCTAGCGGAGCCGACATTCCAGCGGGGCACCGATTATGATGTCGTGATGCTATATCAGGTCCTGTTGGGCCGGAACCCGGAAAGCTCACACGTGATCATGGAACACCGGTCGAATACGCTGGCCGGTGCCTTCCGCACGTTCATCACCTCCGACGAATTCCTCGAAAACGTGGTCGGCCCCACCCGGCAGGGCCAGAAAGTTCGCCGCCCCGACGGCGAACCAAGACCGAACAGCGAACAACTCGCCTGGCTGTTCGACCAGGTTCTTTTCGATGAACTCGACCGCGAAGCGCTGCGCGCAGCGCCGGATTGGGATTCGGTGTTCCGTTACCTTATCGGGCTTGAAGGGTTTCTCGACCCGAAGCCGCAAATGCCGGCCGAATTAGCGCCACAGGCCGCGCCCGTGCTGACAGGGCCACCGCTCAGGGCCCGGATGATTGAAAACCCGCTGCCACCGCCACACGCCATCCCGCCCGCTCTCGGCACGGTGCTTGCCCGGCTCGACCGGATCGAGGCGATGATCGCAGAGCTCGGTCGCAGGTTGGACGCGCTTCAACCCGGCGCCGACAAGACCAGCGCCAAAAGGGTGCGGCAAGCCCGGTAAACCTGGCCCGGTGAAATTTCACGCAGGCAAGCCACCCTGCGCGGGCATTCGCTCTCGCGCGCGATGTAGCACGGGCCGCACGTCATACGACGTTGCAGCGCCAGTGCGCGGGGACCGTTCGGCCCCCATTCCGCGGCATCCACATGCGCCGCATGGATGCCGACCGTCGGCACGCCCAGCGATGCCGCGAGGTGCTTGGGTCCACTGTCATTACCAACGAATAGAGAGGCCCCACGCATCAGCGCTGGCAGACTCTCGAGTGTCACCCTGCCCACCATTGAGCGCACCCGCGCATCGTCCACGGCGCTTAGAATGCGCGTCGCGGGCAGGGACTCCTCGGTGCCGCCAATCAGGGTGACGTCAACATCGTGGTTGGCGCGTAACAGCCGGATCAGCGCAACGAAATTAGCTTCGGGCCAAGTTTTCAGCGCGCTGCCGGCCCCCGCATGCACCAGAACCCGCGCGGGGCGGGGGGTCGTCAGCGGGGCAAAAAATGGCATCTCTCCGGTCGCGGCCTCTATAGCGGCGGCAAGCCTCGTCAGACTATCGGCGATCGGGCTGCGCTTGCGGCGCAAGGGTACATCCCCTTCCCACTCGACTGCGATATCCAGCCAGGGGAAAGCGCCGTCACGGTCAAACCCGGCCAGCACGCGCGCGCCGGTCTGGCGCAGAATTGGCCGTGTATCGGGGTGGGTGCGCAAATCGACCGCGAAATCGAACCCGTGCGGACGCAACCGGGCTGCCAGGGTTTCGTATTCGCCCGGAGCAATCG
This sequence comes from Pseudomonadota bacterium, assembly GCA_021782435.1. GTDB lineage: Bacteria > Pseudomonadota > Alphaproteobacteria > Acetobacterales > Acetobacteraceae > JAJXVA01. The sequence goes on along the minus strand of JAJXVA010000033.1, from coordinate 8,162 downwards.
GACGGGCGCCGCTACCGGCCCGGCCAGCAAAGAACTGAAACGGTATGACGTGATCGACCATGCCCGCTTTCTGCGCCAGGGCCGCGGTATCGGGCTGCGCCAGCAGATGCAGCCGCGCGGCCGGAAACGTTTGGCGCAGATGCATCAGCGCGGGCAGCGCGCTGACCATATCGCCGATATGGTCGAGCTTGACCGCAAGCACCGCGCGGATCGCAGCGCGGTCCAGCAGGGGGCCGCCGGGTATCAGGGTTTCGAGTGCCTCCGGGTCGGAGTGCCAGGTGTCATCGGCGGTCAGGTTGGGGTTGCGCAGGCCATCGCCTGCGGCGAGCCGATTGGCCCAACGCGTTCGGAAGGCGTCGGCATCGTGGCTGTCGGGCAGGCTGACGCGGCTGGCCATCTCGTGGTGCACGAGCTGCGCTTCCGGAGCGTACACCACGCGCAGCCCGGTCTCGCCCAGGCGCAGACAATAATCCAGGTCATTTTTGATCAGGTCATGGGCCTCGTCGAATCCGCCCAGTCGGTTGAACACCTCGCGCCGGGTAAGCAGGCAGGCGCCCGTCACGGCGGTTACTTCCCGCGCCAGTGCAGCAAGTCCGAAGGCGCCCGGGGCATTCCCGGGTGCACATCGAAAAGCATGAATCCCTTCGGCCCCGCGCAGAAACATCCCGGCATGTTGCACCGTGCCGTCGGGGTAAAGCAGCTTTGCGCCGGCCGCGCCGACGCCACGCTCCGCCCCACGCGCCAGCAGGGCATCCAGCCAGGTCGTGTCGCGCGGCACGACGTCGTCATTCAGGAACAACAGAAACGCACCGCTCGCGGCGCGGGCGCCAGTATTATTGGCGTGTGACCAGTTGAACGGCCCAGTCATGCGAATCACCTGGTCGGCCGTCGCCGCGACATACTCCCGCAAGCCAGACTCGGTCTGATCGATGCCATCCAGTATGATGATTTCGATACGATCGCGGTTCAGACGACGCAACTGGTCCAGGCAGTCACGTATCAGGCCGCGCGCGCCCTTGGTTGGAATGATGATGGAAACCTTGGCGTTGCGCGGGACGGCCGGCAACATCACGCGGGCGCCGGGCACAGGCGCATCGATAATCCGGTTTGGCCATTTCCGGCGTCGCGCGGCACGTGTCAGGGCCGCATGTTCACGCTCGGGGCTTTCTATTATCGGCCCAACACGCTCGGCGAGAAAGTGGGGTAGGTGGGCGACGAGACTTGCCCGTTCGGTCAGGCGCAGTAGCGCCTCGTATTCACCCAGATGCTCGATCGTTCCCACATCTATGCCCGTTCCCTCTACCAGTTCGCGCTGGGCGCACCACGCTCGTCCAATGTAGTTGAAGCCGGTCAGCAGCGTTGGCGACCAGCCGGGCTTGGCGAAGGGACGAATTGTGCCGGTTGCCTTGTCGTGGCCGCGCTCATCGGCATAAACGAAATCGGCACCACTCACCGCGGCCTCGCAGGCCATCGCTGAAAATGCATCGGCGCCGAACCGGTCGCCCGCGCGCAGCACCGCCAGGAAGTCTCGCGCCTCCGGCCGCTTTTCGAGCCACGGAATAGCGCCTTCAGCGGGCAGACGCGCAGTTACCCGGGGCGCGATCCGTGGCATCTGGCTCAAGCAGGAGTCCAGCAGGGCCTGCTCGGTGGCATCCCGGCAAAGCACGGTGGCCTGCCAGTCCGGGCAATCTTGCCAGCCGAGACTTTCCAGGCTTGCGCCAAGCCCGGCGGCGCCGCCACGCCCGGGTCGGCGTATCAGTACGCTAAAGCGTGGGGTCTGCCCCAGTCCTGCCCAGATCTGCTGGCGTAGCGCGGTTTCAGCGAGGGATACTAGCCGCCGTGGTCGGCCGGTCTGGCGGTCGTCCTCGGGCATCACCACGACCCGCAGCGTGCGTTCGGTCATGCCGCCAAGGTCGCTGCGGGCGATGATGCGCAACACATGCTCCCCCGGCGGCAGATCGCCCGGCGGCAGCAACGCCGCAAAACCAGCGGTCAGTGCCGCTGGCACATCAGGGTACTGCGCCGCCAGGTCTTCCCGGCGCAGGCCGTGATGCGCATCGGCAAGTTTACGATCCTCGGCCCAGATTTCGATCTCGGTCAGGGTGGCGCGACCGCCCGGCACGAAGGCAAAGCCGCTCAGCGTCAGGGTGCCGCGCCATTCCGTCACCAGCCCGGCATTGCGCGGCAGCGGGGCTTCCAACCCCAGGGTGGGGGCTATCGCTTCATCCGGCACCGCGGGCCGGGTGGGTTCGGACCCGGCTACGGGAAGGCGCAGCGTGGTCTCTTGTCCTGTTTCATCGGTTCGGCGCAGCGTCAGTGCAGACACGCGCCGGGGCAGGGAGCATGTAAATCGAAATCCCCCTCTGCGCGCACCCGGCAGGCGCGGAAACCTGTTGCCGATATCGGGCCGCGCGAGACCGATTTCGGCTAACCCCAGGCTGCGTTGGCCCGCCCAAATTTCTATCGCACGGGTCGGGCTTTCGCCTACCGCCCAGCCAGCCAGAGTAAGCGCGCGGTCGGTATCCAGACGTGCAACTTCACAGCAGAGCGTCACTGCGTCGGCCCGCAGCCATTGGCTGGCTTCGCCGGGGCGCAGTAGCGGCGCTATGATCTGTCGCCGATGCGGCCCAGACCGCGCCGTGAGCCGGATCGCCACTCCCGGTTCGACCGGTCGTTCCAGCACATGCACCAGCCGGAAGCCGGAATGCGCGGCTTGTCGGTAGGCGGCATGGCGGCGGCCCATTTCCGGCCGGCTCAGCCCGGTTTCGGGGGGTGGTAATTCCTGGTTTCCCAGAAACAAGGCGAGTTCCGGTATATCCTCCCGTGCCAGGGCATACCCCCGCACCACCAGCCGGCCATCGCCATCCAAGCGGCAGGTTTCCAGCCCGATCCTGATCGGCGGCAGGCGCGGGCCGGAAGTGTCGCGCGGATCGGGCAGGGTGCCCCAGTCGAGCGCCACTTCGCGGCTGTGGTGCTGCCCATCCTCGGTGTGAAACACAAAAGTCAGGTTTGCATCAGTCTCTGGAGCTTCTGGCAAGATTGCGGTGAAGGAAAAGCCAGAAAATCCTGCGGCAGGAAAATGTGGAAAGGATTCTGCCAGGTGAGGCCGAGCCAGGCCGTACTCTGCGTGGGTCAGTAGGTCTCGTCCCAGCCGTACTTCGATCCGCGCGATGGCGCTATCACCGAAAGCGTGGCCACCGCCGTTCAGCACTCCGCCGCGCGCCACGGGCAGGCCCGGGCGCGGCGCGGTGACCTCAACCAGCAGAAAGCCGCGTCGCTGGCTCACGCGCGGGCGAACCTAGCAGGCTCGGCACCCGGTGGCACTAGCAGGCGAGCGCCTGTTGCAAAGGCATCGAGCAGCGCCACTAGCTGGACCGGCTCGATCGGGAAGGGAAAGACATGGCCGAACCCGGCGGCGCGCACCCGTTCTGCCGGGGCGCCGATATCGGGCACGAGCGGCACCAGTCCATGCCGCACCGCCTCGCTCAGGGTATAGGAATAGGTTTCCGGCCACTGGTGCAGAAACAACGCCATCCGGGCATTCGCCGCTGCGATCCGCTCCCCCAGCTCGAATGGATGATAGGCGCCGGTAACGCGGACATTTCCGAACTCCCGCAAAATCTCGTCGCAGGATGTATGGCCGATGACGACAAAGCGCAGATCGGGCGCGGCCAGTCTAGCCTGCCGCACCACCGCCGCAAGGCAATCCGCGCCCTTGTGCGGCCCGATCGCACCCAGCAGCACGATGGTATGGGGGTCACCGTCGCGGACAGACACCTGAAAGCCGGATGGCGGCTCATGATGGGGCGACACGGTGAAGTGGATATCACCAAATACCTGTCGCGCATGAAGTGCGGCGCTAGCCGACGGCGCCACCACCTCACCGGCTACGCGCAGGAATTCCCCCATCAAGGCGCGTTGTCTGGCTACGGTCAGGCCTTGTAGCCGGTCGGCTTCGTGCGTGCCGCCAAGGCTAAGGCAGCGGTCGCAAACCGCCGCTTCGGGCGCGCCACAAAACCGGCCGTTGGCGTCGATAAGCGTTACGCGTGGACACAATGTATAAAAATCATGCACAAAAAATCTGCAGCGGCGATGTGCCACGAATTCCCTTAGCATGGTCACGAACTCTGCCGGAAACCCCAGAAGCTGATGCACATCGACCGCGACGATATCCGCTTCGCTCAACAGTCTGAACAGGGCCTCACTCTCGGTCTCGGCGAACACGGCGCGAAAGCGCGGGTCGAATCCCCTGAGCACGAACCCGCCTCCTGGCTGGGCACACAGGTCCAACCGTTCAGCGTCATCATGCGGGCCGAGAAGGTCGATATCGGCGATCGCCTGCCGCGTGCCGCCACCAAGCCAGTTGCGCACAGCAAGCCAGTGCCTCAGCCCACGTCCGCGCGCTGCTTCAAGTCGGGCTGCGTCCAGGTTCCATCGCGCGGCACGCAACACGTCGCGCGCAAAGGCCACGCGGACTTCGGCTGCGTATTCCGGGTAGCGGCTTTCCAGAAGCGCCAAGTTCCTGGACAGCAATTCCGACTTGTCTTTGGTGAAGGAGATACTCTCGCGATGCGCTACGAACGCATCCGCGACCGCCAGGTTGCGCAGGCCCCTATCTGCGGCGCGGCGGCAGAAGTCGTTTTCCTCGCCGTAGCCACGGCCGAATTCTGAATCGAACCCACCCAGCTCCGCACGCGCTGCACGCGTCACCAGCAAGCAAAAGCCGTGCCCTGTCGGTACGTCGAAGGTCAGCCCGGCATTACGCTCTAGCGCAATCGCGGCAAGGTCGGCAAAGTCGATATCGTGCAGCCGCAAGCTGGCCTGGTCCGGCACAGGGTAGGAAAACATCGTCGCGGCGTTAGAGAGCGGCGTGATGGTGCCAATGCCCGGCTCAGATTCGGCCGCGCGCACGAGCGCATCCAGCCCACCGGCGAATACCTCCGTATCCGAATTCAACAGCAGCACATGCCCCTCCCGCGCGAAAGCAAGACCGCGATTGATGCTGCCGACGAAGCCAAGATTTTCGGGGTTGGTGAGCAACAGTAGATTGGGAGTCGCCTCGTAACCGGCGAGCAGCGGTGCCATGTCCGGCTCGGGCGAGGCGTCATTGATCAGCAGCACCGCATCGCGCCGTGGGTCACGATGCGCGAGCACGCTCTCGATGCAGGCGCGGGTCAGCCCGACATCACGATAAACCGGAATGATCACCGTCAGCCGCGCCGGCGCCAGCGATACCCGCGGCAGTTCCAGGCGTGTTTCGCGCGCAGGATCGGCACGCCAGGCACCAGCTTGCGTGGCCACTGCGTCGCGGAGACAAGCCAAGGCTACCCCGTCAAGCCCGCCCTGGCGGGCCGCCGCCAGGGCACGGTGCAGCGCGGGAATTAACGCGTATTGCCGTCCGACGACGAAAGGACCGCCGAAAGGCTGGCAGTCCGTTCGGGCTATCCGCAACGTGATCTCATGTGCTGCCTCGGTCACCGCGGGTGGGGGTAACTCGGCCCGAAAGCCACAGGCGATTGGCATGCCGGTTACGTCCGACACGTCATCGCGTCGCTGGTGGGCCATCGCCTCAGCCACCGCCTCGCCGTCCCGCAGAATTTCGACAGTGAAGCGTCTTTGCGGGTCGGCTGGCGCGTAAACCCAGCCCGTGCAGGCAACCCCTGTCAGACTGTCAAGATTTGCATTGAAACGGGTGTCCAGGTTGGCAACCGCAAAAACCTGGCCGTCGGCGACGGCACTGGCGTGCAGCCATGCGTTCCGGAAGATCTCGTCGGGCAGGCGTAAGCGAAACCGCGCAGGCTGGAACGGAAGAGTACGATCCGCCGGTGGGCGGGACGTGCAGGAAACCAGCACGCGGCCGGTTTGGTCGAAAATCCTGATTTCGGGCGGGATGAAACTCGGTGCCCGGGCCATCACCCATCCCTCGGCGTAGCCGCCGCCAAGACTTAACGCGCCGTCCCAGCAATGCGGTCCCGCCGGTAGCGGCGATCCGGTCAACTCCTGTTTGCCCGCGAAGACCCTGACTTGACCCGGTGTGTCCGGCAGCAACAGTTTGAGCCGGAAACTCAGACCCTGGCAGCCTGCTGGCACTGAGCGGGTTACTGGCCTCGTCGGCAGGGCTTCGCCAAGCTTCACGCCGCCGGCACTGCGCGCAACGATGCGGGGCGGGCTGGCTTTCGCCGGACCAGTCACCCAACCCGTCAGCCAGGGACCGGACATGCCGGTTACCTCTCCGAGCCAGACGGGCTTTCGGGCTTCGGTCATCGGTCGCTGCATCCCGTCTCAGACCGAACGAGCGGTTCCGGACAACCGGCATCCTCGCCGTCCGCCCAACCACGACGCGAAATCACGAAATACCGCACCGCAACACAAAATAATCTCCCGCCTCTGCGTCCGGTCATGACGTTGGCACGTATTAGCCAATAAATCATCTTGGCTATACACACGGGAACGTCTCGCCCATATAATCGTCGGAACGTGAGCATGAGCAATCTGGTCAGCGCGGATCTGTGGGATGACCTTGGCCTGTGGGACGGTTCGGCCCACCGGTTCGGTCACTGTGTTCTGCATATCGGCATGGAAAAAACCGGCACGACCACTCTGCAGGACATGTTGGGCGCCAATCGCACCGCACTCCTTGAGGCTGGGTATTTCGTGCCCAATACCCTGGCGCCCTATGCGAAACGTGCCAACCATGAGCGCCTGACGACTTTTGCCCTGTCTGACACGAAGCTGAGCGACGACCTACGCCGTAACGCCAAACTCTCCAACGAAGACGATCTCGCGCACCATCGTGAAGCCGTCGCCCAGGCCCTTCGTGATGAAATTCTGGCCTTGCCGGATACGGTGTCGAATTCCGCGCGTACTCTGCTGCTCAGCAATGAACACTGCCAAAGTCGACTCACCGAGCCGGACGAGGTCCGTCGTCTCAAGACATTTCTTGATGAGTTCACCGAATCTTACCGGATCGTGGTCTACCTCCGGCCTCAGCATGATGTTGCGGTAAGTCTGTATGACCAGGCGCTGAAGGCGGGTTATGCCGATATCCCACTGCTGCCCGATTATTCCGGGCGAAGCCCTCTTTGGGTACATCGGGGATTTTTCGACTATGCTGACCTGCTGGAACGCTGGGGGGCGGTGTTCGGACGTGACGCTATGGATGTTCGGCTCTACCGGCGGGACCAGCTTGCCGGCGGCGATGTGGTCCGCGACTTCCTCGATCGGCTGGGGCTGGACCCTGACGCTTATGCCGCGGCGCCAACCACCAATGCGAGCATGAGCGCCGCCATGCAGATCGCGCTGAACGCGATCAACCGTTATCTGCAGCGTAGTGGTAGTAAGTTCACGCCGACCCAGCGGGATGGATTGATAACCTGCCTGCAGGCGCAAAGCCGCGGCCCTGGCCGCCGTCCTGCCCGGCGTGAAGCTGCCGCTTTCTATCATAGCTTCGCACTCAGCAATGAAGCCGTCCGAGCGCAATATTTCCCGGACCAGGATACACTGTTTGACTCGGGCCTTGACCGTTACTCGGAGACTGTGGACGAGCCTGATGAAGTTGATTGTCTTGCCGAGGCGCTTATCTCGATAAACGGGGTGCTGTCCCGCGTCCTGGCGGCTGCGACCAACGCCCAACCCGCGCCACATGGCCAGGTAATCACGACGCGCTGATACTGGGGTCCGGAGCCTGGAGCAGTTCCAGAGCCATGACGAAGCCGGTTTTCGCCAGTATGGTGATGGGTTTCTAGTCCTCAATTTTGTCCAATCCCGGTGGTTCGGGGGTCGAGGTCCGAGCGTCCAGTGCGATCGCCTCGTGGCGTCGGCAATGGCCAGATCATTGGGTCTGGGATGCCGTTCCGCCTTTGGCCTATTGGCCGACGAACCGCCACGCTTCGTGCCCGTTCGTTCTTGGACAAGGCAAACCACAAAAATCTTAGATTGAAAAACGTGCTTATTTATCAACCAAGAGTTATGTTCTGCGGCGGGCAGCTGAAATACGGACGCCACGATCTCGGCGCGGCAAGTCGGATATTCGCAGCAGATCGCCTAACGGCTGTCGCGGGTGTGGGCTAGTGCCACTCTGTTTCCAAGTCACGCGCATTCCAGGCATCTCCCGCCGCCCGCGCCTTTTCTCGTGCCCTATTTTCCCGCGCGGCGGCCAGTAG
>JAJXVA010000032.1 GCA_021782435.1 Pseudomonadota bacterium | reverse complement strand
TCGCCCCCTACCACCCAACCGGGCAGGTCCCACCCCCCTGCGTCACCCTGTTCAGCTTCCTCGACGGCGACGATTTCAACCTCACCGCCGAATTCGCAACCATACTCCGCGACATCCTCATCCCCCTCGTCGACGCCCTCCCCTGGCCATACCCCGATGACACGGACGACGAAGCCGGGAACGAGGCCGAGCCTGGGGCCGATCCTGGGGCCGAATCCAAGCCCGGGACCGAATCCAAGCCCGGGGTCAAATCCGGCGCCACCAAACCCATTCCCACCCGCACCCGCGCGCCCATCCGCGCCGCGCGCCACCCGGCCGCTTTCACCTCGTCCCAAACGCCCCACCCGCCCCGCGCCACCCATCCCGCGCCGCCCGTTCCGCCCGCGCGAAAAAACACCCGCCACCGCCTCGCCCCTTCGCACGCCCTAATCGTTCCGGTATCGTAATGAAATCGGTCCGGGCCGCAGCCCCGCGCCCTCACGTCACGGTCAAAAACCGGTCCAGCACCCGCTTATCGCCGGCTTTGTCGAAGCGCACATCCAGCCGGTCCTCATCGGCCGCCGTCACCGTGCCGTGGCCGAATTTGTCATGAAAAACCCGTGCCCCCACCGCAATCGGCGTCGTCCGCGCCGGTCGCGCGGTCTGCGCCCAGACCTCGGTCACCCGCGCCCGCGCCATCACCGGGAACGAGGTCGGCGGCAGCATCGCCCGCCGGTCGCGCGCCAAGGCCGCGCTGCCCTCACGCGCCACCTCCGCCGCCGGCAATTCATCGAGAAACCGGCTCGGCACGGAAGCCTGCCAGTTCGCGTAAATCCGCCGGTTCGCCGCGTGGGAAATGATCGCCCGCCGGCGCGCCCGCGTCAGCCCCACATAGGCCAGGCGCCGCTCCTCCTCCAACCCCTTGGCGCCCTGCTCATCCATCGCCCGCTGGTTCGGAAACACCCCTTCCTCCCAACCCGGCAGGAACACGGTATCGAACTCCAACCCCTTCGCCCCGTGCAGCGTCATCAGCGAAACCCTGGCCCCACCCGCGGTCTCGTCATTCTCCATCACCAGGCTCACATGGTCGAGAAACCCGGCGAGCGTCTCGAACTCGGCCATCGCACGCAGCAACTCCTTCAAATTCTCGAGCCGCCCCGGCGCCTCGGGCGATTTGTCGGCCTGCCACATCGCGGTATAGCCGCTATCCTCCAGCAGCGTCGCCGCCATCACCACATGGCCCTCACGCGCATTGATCTCGCGCCATTGCCGGATCTGGCGGCTCAACCCCGCCATCGCCTCGCGCGCCCGCCCGCGCAAATTCCCGCCCGCCTCCGCCACCACGCTCAGCGGCACCCCCTCCCGCCGCGCCGCCTCGTGCAGCGCGCGCAGACTGGTCTCGCCAATCCCCCGCCGCGGCACATTCACGATCCGCTCGAAGGCCAGATCATCCGCCGGCTGCTGCACCATCCGGAAATACGCGACCGCGTCACGAATTTCCGCCCGTTCGTAAAACCGCAATCCCCCCACCACCCGGTACGGTATGCCGAGCACGATCAAGCGCTCCTCGAAGGCGCGGGTCTGAAATCCCGCCCGCACCAGAACCGCCATCTCCGCCAAACTCTCACCCGCGCGCCGCAGCGCCTCGATCCGCTCCCCCACCGCGCGCGCCTCCTCATCCGAATCCCACAGCGCCAGCACCTGTATCGGCTCGCCCGCCGCTTCGGCCTTGCCGCTCCGCAGCGTCTTGCCCAATCGTCCCGCGTTATGCGCGATCAGCGCCGAGGCCGCGTTCAATATCGGCGCGGTGCTGCGATAATTTCGCTCCAGCCGCACGATCTTCGCGCCCGGAAAATCGGTCGCGAAGCGCAAAATATTTTCCACCTCCGCGCCGCGCCACGAATAAATCGACTGGTCGTCATCGCCGACGCAACAGATATTGCGGTGCGCCTGCGCCAGCAGCCGCAACCATAAATACTGCACCACGTTGGTGTCCTGGTATTCGTCCACCAGAATATACCGGAACTTGCGCTGATATTCGGCCAGCACCGCCGCCTGGTCGCGCAAAATCTCGGTCATGTGCAGCAACAAATCGCCGAAATCGGCGGCGTTCAGCGTCCGCAGCCGGTCCTGATACGCCACATACAGCGCCTCGGCCCGGCCATTGGCGAACTCCACCGCATCCGCCGCGCCGAGCCGCGCCGGCGTCAGGCCCCGATCCTTCCAGCGCTGGATTATCCCCATCAAGGCCTGGGGCGGCCAGCGCTTCATATCCACCCGCGCGGCGTCCATCACCTGCTTCAGCAGCCGCAACTGGTCGTCCGCGTCCAGAATCGTGAAGCTCGGCGTCAGTCCCACCAGTTCCGCGTGCCGCCGCAGCATCCGCGCCGCCAGCGCATGAAATGTCCCCAGCCACAATCCTTCCGCCGGCCCGCCGATCATCGCCGAAACCCGCTCACGCATCTCGCGCGCCGCCTTGTTCGTGAAGGTCACCGCCAGCACCTGCGACGGAAAGGCCCGGCCGGACATCAGGATATGGGCAAAGCGCGTCGTCAGCACCCGCGTCTTGCCGGTGCCGGCACCCGCCAGCACCAGCAATGGCCCCTCCAGCGCCTCCACCGCCTCACGCTGTTCCGGGTTCAGTTTCGCCAAATAGGTCTGGGTCACGCCGCCAATTCTGCCCAAGCCCGCGCCCCCTTCCAAGCCACAAACAAAATCCTCCCCTCGCCCCGCTCCGACTCGACACGACGCCGTTATCAATGCAGGTCTCGCGGCGCACGGCAGGGGTTTGGCATGGCAACGGTTCTGGTAGTCACTTCCGGCAAAGGCGGCGTCGGCAAAACCACGTCCACCGCGGCGCTCGGCGTCGCCCTCGCGCAGGCCGGGCAGAAAACCGTCGTCATCGATTTCGACGTCGGCCTGCGCAACCTCGATCTGGTCCTCGGCGCCGAACGCCGCGTCGTGTTCGATCTCGTCAACGTCGTTCAGGGCGAAGCCAAGCTCGCCCAGGCCCTGATCCGCGACAAGCGGGTCGAGACCCTCAGCCTGCTCGCCGCCAGCCAGACCCGCGACAAGGACGCCCTGACCGAGGCTGGCGTCGCCCGTGTCATCGAGGAACTCCGCGAAAAATTCGACTGGATCGTCTGCGACAGTCCCGCCGGCATCGAGAAAGGCGCAAGTCTCGCCATGCGCTTTGCCGACCGCGCCCTCGTCGTCACCAACCCGGAAGTGTCCTCGGTCCGGGATTCCGACCGCATCGTCGGCCTGCTCGATTCCAAAACGCTGCGCGCCGAACACGGCGACAAAATGGAAAAACACCTCCTCGTCACCCGCTTCGACCCCACCCGCGCCGAACGCGGCGATATGATGAAGGTCGAGGATATCCTCGAGATCCTCGCCATCCCCCTGATCGGCGTCATCCCCGACAGCGAGGAGGTATTGAAAGCCTCCAATCTCGGCGCCCCCGTCACTCTCAGCGCCCCCGGCAGCGCCCCGGCCCGCGCCTATGCCGAGGCCACCCGCCGATTGCTCGGGGAAACCCTCGACGTCACCCTGCCGGCCGAGAAAAAATCCCTGATCGGCCGCCTGTTCGGGCGGAGGGTCGCATGAATCTGCTGAACTTCTTCCAGCGCAAACCCACGGCCCCGGTCGCGCGCGAGCGCCTGCAAATCCTGCTCGCCCATGAACGCGCCACCAGTGGCCGACCGGGGCTGACCAACCTGCTCAAGGACGAAATCCTGGCGGTCATCAAAAAGCACGTCGCCATCGACCCGGAAAAAGTCCAGGTCAAGCTCGACAGCCATTCGGGCGTCTCGACGCTGGAAATCGATATCGAAATGCCGGTCCAACCCAGACCCGCCGTCTGATCCGCCACCCTGGTTCGCCGGCGGTCCGCCCCACGGTCCGCCGCCGACCGCCGTCCCGCGGCGTTTTCAAGCGGCGCCCATCCTCACAGCCGGGCGATTACCGGCGCCCCCGCATCCGCGGTCATCACCCGTCCCCGCCACACCACACGCGAGCCCACGAACGCCCACCCCACCTCGATGAACGATACCACGTCGCGGATCGGCAGCAGCAGCACCGGCACCGCGGGCGCCCGCTGTCCGGCCAGGCACCGCGCGCCCATGCCCGCCATCATCGCCCGCAGCCCCCACGCCAGCAGGAAAAATCCCGCGCTTCGCCAGCCTGGGGCCGCCGCCACCGCCAGCATCGCCCAGACCAGCGGATACAACACGAAGGTCCCGGCATAGGCGAAGGGTTCCAGTGCCCGAATGGTCCGCGCCCAACGCATCTCGTGGCGCCACAAATCGGCCAGGCGCGCCTCGGCCACGCCCGTCAGCGGCACGGTGCGCGCCAGCGCCACTTTCAGCCCCAGCCCCTGCACCAACTGCCCCAGCACGTTGTCGTCGGCCAAATGGTCCCGCAGCATCGTAAGCCCACCCACGGCCGCCAGTGTTTGGCGCCGCAGCGCCATGGTGGTGCCCAGACAATCCTGCCGCCCCAGCCAGCGCGCCATCAGCGCCGCGGGCGTGAACCCGTGGCTGATGCCGGTCGCCCCCAATCGCGCCACCCAGCCCGGCCCGGTCGGCAAGCCCAGGCAAACCGTGGTCGCCAATCCCACCCCGGGCTCGGCCAGAACCTCGGCCAGCCGCGCCAGATACCCCGCCGGCACGTGCAGGTCGCTGTCGCAGAACACCAGCAATTCGTGCTTCGCGTGCGGCAGCATATTGATCAGGTTGCCGATCTTGCGGTTGCCGCCATGCGGGGTGGCATCGATCACCAGGGTGATGTCGAGCGCCGGAAGTCGCGCCTGCAACCGCCGCACCACCGCAATCGCCGGGTCGGCGGGGTTCTGGACACCAAATATCGCCTGCTGTCCCGGCCCCATCTGGCACAGGGTCGAGGCCAGCGCCGCCTCCAGCCCGGGCTCCGCGCCACATAGCGGTCGCAGCACGGTCATCGGCGGCGCTGGCCCGAATTCGCCACCCAACTGGGTGCCAAAATGCCACGCGCTCGCCAGGCCGGCCGCATTCAATGCCAGACCCACCCCGCCAATCGCCGCCAGGCTCAGTGCTATCGCCGCCAAAATCCCACAATACCCCGAAGTTTCATGCCGCTGCTCGCGGTGCCGCCGTCAGCACCGCGGGCCGCGCCGCTTCCAGTCGCCATAACAGCAAGCCAATCAGCCCGCCGCCAATTTCCCGCAAACGCTTGGTCAAAGAAAGCGCCAGCGCCGCCGGCGCCGCCACCCCCACCGCCGCCGCGGCCAGCACAAACCCGCCTTCCTGCGCGCCCAGCGCCGCCGGAATGGCAAACCCCGCGCTGCGGCCCGCCATACCCAGGCTTTCAATCACGAACGCCTGGGCCGGGCTCACCGCCAGTCCCATGGCATGCAGCACCAGGAAGGTTTCCATAGTCCCCAGAACCCAGGCCAGGAAATGCCAGCCAAGGCTCTGCCCGACGCCGGAGCGGCGCCGGTAAATCGCCGCGACGGCGGCATGCAGGCCCTGCAACGAAACATCCCCGAGCGCCGGCCAGCGCCGGCCGATCCGGTCGGAAAGCGCTTCCAGCAGGCGCAGCCCGCCGCCCGCCTGCGCCAGGCCAACCCCCAGCGCCGCCACGCCCACCGCCAGCACCAGTTTGGTCCAGCTACCCACACCCCCGCCATGCCGCAGCCCCAACCAGGTCAGTCCCGCCAGCAGAAACAGCAACTGGGTGGAAACCTCCAACCCCACATCCACCACCACGCTGGCCCCGGCCGAACCCAGGGTCATGCCACGCCGCGCCAGCAGCCGGCTGCCCACCATCTCGCCGCCCACCTGGGCCACTGGCAGCAGCGAATCTATCCCCTCACGGACAATCCGCAGCCGCCAGAACGCGGCCAGACCGCAAGGCGGCGCCGCCGGCAGGCAGCGCCAGCCCAGCGCCGCCAGGAATAATTGCCCCAGATGCCACGCCACCAGCAGGGGCAGCAGCCACAAGGCCCTCCGGATCAGCCCGGCCACCCGCGCCGCCATGTCGAGATGCGTGAAAATCGCGGCGCCCACGGCAACGGCCGCGAGCCCCACCACCAGCAGCCAGAACACACGCCGCCCGCGCGCCCCGCCTTCCCTCCCGGCCTGTTCCAAAATTTCCAGCCCGCCATTCCTTGTTTACGGCCTTGTCGCCGGCCCGGACGCCGGCCGCCGCACCCTCGTGCCTATAAGCTTTCCCCGCCCGCCACAACCACACGGGCCAATCCGCCTACACGTCCACGCGCACCGGAAACCGGTCGAAGTAAAATCCGAACGGCGCCCGCAGCGCCTCGGCGGTCACCCCGAAATCCCGCTCCAGCCGGTAAACCAGCTTCTCCTGCCGCTTGCGCTGATGCTCGGCCGATCCCTCGTGCATGGCCTTCAGTTGTTCATCACTCACCGGCAGATCGGCCAAGGCATAGATCCGCCGCAGTACCGAATCTGGGCTGCGGGTCAGTTCATCGAACATCACATCCAGTGTCCGAGCGGCCGGCAAGCCATCCCGATCGCGCACGCAGGCGCCCAGCATCTGCCGGTAGCGCGCAGGCCACCACCCAAGCGGCTCTGCCGGATCCGGCGTCTTGCGAAACACCCGGGCGGTATAAAGTCCCATGACCATCGCCGACCGCAGCGAAGCCACCGGGTCACGGTGGCAGATCACGAAAACCGCCTCCGGAAACACGTCCCTGAGCGCCGCGAGTTGCTCCATGTGCTGGGGGCATTTCAGCAGCCAGCGCGTGGGGCCGCGCAGCAGGCTCAGCGCCTGCATGGCGCGCTTTGCATAACGATAGCTCGGCCGCTGATCCTCCGCCAGGTAATGGTCGCGCCAGCGCGGCACATAGGCCTGCCACTCCAGCATATAACTGGAGAAATTCATCACATGCAGGTCGATGTCCTCAGCGATGTGGTCGGCCGAGAACGAGTGCATCAGGTGTTGGAGCGGGAGCAGCGTCTCCAGCGCCCGCCAGTTCGCCGCTGCCCGGGTGCGGCGCGGGTTCGGGTCGAAATCGGTCGGCGCGTCATTCGGCCCCGGTATCGGCGCCAAGGCTTCCCACCAGCGCAAACTCCGAAAGCGCGGATCCGCGCCCAGCAATTCCAGCATGAACGTGGTGCCCGATCGTGGCGTCCCGGCAATAATGATCGGGCGCCCGACATCAATCTCGGCGACCTCGGGGTGGCGGCGGATGAAATCCTCCAGCCGCAACCGGTTCACGGCGCTGCGCACCGCCATCTGCCAGACATTGGTCCGCCCGAAGCCGGAGAGGTTGGTATCCTCGTTCACCGCCGCCATCCAGCAGTCGAGCCGCGGCAGAAAATCGGTCGCACCGAAATCCTCGAGCTTCGTCGTCGCTTGCGCCGCCCGCAAAACGGCCTCCCGGTCCAGCGTCACCGGCCGGCGGGCAGTTGCGTCCAACGCCAGTTGCTGCCGAGGCGAAAGACGCGGCGCCAGCAGATCCTCGATATCGATCAGAACCGGCCCGTCAGCCATCTTCCGGCCCCGGCGGCGCCTCCGGCAAAGGGGTTTGTCTGTCTTGCGCCGCATTGGCCTCGACCGGCACCAACAAATCCGCCTCCCGCGGCAGGTCCCTGAGCGACGTCAGTCCGAACTGGGTCAGGAATCCCCGCGTCGTTCCCCACAATGTCGGTCGTCCCGGCGTCTCGCGCTGGCCCTTCGGTTCTATCAGTTTGGCCTCCAGCAGCGCATCCAGGGTCGTCTGGGCCAGGGCCGCGCCACGCATCTCCTCGATTTCGGCACGCGTCACGGGCTGGCGCCAGGCAATGATCGCAAGCGTCTCCATCGCCACCCGCGGCAATTTGCGCGGTACCGGCACCACCCACCGCAAGGCAAGGGCCAGGTCCGGCGCGGTGCGGAACTGCCAACCGCCGGCGACCTCAACCAGTTCCACCCCACGCCCGGCATAGCGCGCGCGTAACGCTGCCAAAACCGCATCCGCATCCGCCGCGTCGGGCAGTAGCCGGCTCAGCGCTGCTGTCGGCAAAGGTTCGGCTGCGGCAAACAACAATGCCTCGGCCAGGCGCAGCCACGCCTCCATGTCAGGTACCGCCTCCTCGGCACCGCTCATGCGGCGGGACCAGTTGCCAGGAGCCCGATCTCCACGGGTCCAAACGCCACGGTCTGGCGCAAACTGGCCTGCCCGATCCGCGCCAGCTCCAACCCCGCCAAAAATGTGCTGGCATAGGCAGCACGGCGCGGCATCACCGCATCCGCCGGCAGTAGCGGCAAAAACATCGCCAGATCAGCGAAGCCGGTCACGCCCGGCAACATCCGCGTCAACCGCGCCATGGCGTCACGCAGGGTCCAGACCGGTGCTGGCTTGGGCGTGTAGGACCGACCCGCGGCCGCCCGCGCATTCGCCGCCAGAAACGCCCTGATCAGCCCCGGCAAATCCGCCACCAATCGGCTGCGGTCACGCTCGGTGTGGTCCTCGGGCTGCCCCCTGGTGAACACGTCCTGGCCCAGCACTGGCTGTTTGCCCAGCCAAAAAGCGGCTCGGCGAATGGTCTCCAACCCAGCCAGACGCAGCGCCAACAGGTCCCCGGCCTCCTCCTCGGCTTCACTACGTTCCTCCAGCGGCAGCAGCAGGCGCGACTTCAACCACGCGAGCCACGCGGCCATCACCAGCCAGTCGGCGGCCAATTCCAGCCTGATCCTTCGCGCATCCTCGATCACGGCGAGATACTGTTCGACCAGTGCCAGGATGGAAATCCTGGCCAGATCCACTTTCTGGTTCTTGGCCAGATCCAGCAGCAGGTCCAACGGACCCTCGAACCCATCCAACCGCACGGCCAGTCTCTCGACGGGCTCAGGCGCGGAAAGCGCGGCGCTACGGTCAGCCATATCCGGCGCCACCCTGCCGCAGCAGCGCGTCCCGCTCCTCGGTCAGCGTAGAGCGTCCCAGCGCCTGGCGCCGTCCGCGTAAATACTGCCCAGCGCGCGCCAATCGCGCCGACGCCACCGCGCTCAACGGCCCGGCTGCCCGCAACACCACCTCCGACTCCGCGACGATCCCGGAACAGTGCAGCGCGAGGTCACAGCCGGCGGCCACGGCCAGACTGGCCCGTTCCGCCAGCGGGCCGCTCAGCGCCTTCATACCCAGATCATCACTTACCAGCACGCCGTCGAAGCCAATCTCGCCACGTATCACATCCCGGATGAGCGAGGCCGACAGGGTCGCCGGCAGCGCCGGATCCTGGGCGGTGTAAACGATATGGGCCGTCATCCCCCAGGGCAGCAGCGAGTTGACCCGAAAAGGCATCAGATCCGCCTGGGTCACGTCGTCAAGCCGCGGCAATTCATAATGGCTGTCGGCGCGGGCTCGACCGTGGCCGGGCATGTGCTTGGCCATAGGCTGTATGCCGCCCGCTGCGAGCCCGGCCGCCATGGCGGCGCCCAACTCTGCCACCACGCGCGCGTTGGAGCCGAAGGCCCGGTCGCCAATCACGTCATGCGCGTCCGCTGCCACCACATCCAGGACCGGGGCCGTGGTCACGGTAAATCCGGTCTCGGCACAGTCCATCCCCAGCAGGGCGCCCGTCAGAAACGTCGCCCGCCGCGCCGCAGCCGGGCTGTGGCCATGCAGCGCCCCAAGCGTCGCCGCTGACGGATGGGCGGGCCAGGCGGGTGGCCGCAACCTCGCTACCCGGCCGCCTTCCTGGTCCACCAACCTCGCGGCCCCAGGCGGCAACACCGCGTCCAGCGCGCGCATCAAATCCGCCACTTGCGCCGGCGTCTCGATATTGCGGGCAAACAAAATAACCCCGGAGGGCGGCAGTTCGGTGAACAGGCGCCGCTCCGCCTCGGTCAGGTCGAGCCCTCCGAGGCCGACAATCGCCGCCTGCATATCGGCCTCAAAAATCCGCAATCGTACAGGCAGCGCCTGCTGCCCGCGCCTTGCCGCAAAACGCGGTCGCGCTGGCAATATCGGCGAACCCATCGGTGCGCAGCCGCCACAGCACCCGCCCATCATGTGTGACTGACGAAATCTTCGGCCTGTGCCCGGCAAAAGCGCCGGGTATCTTTGCCACCAACCGCCGCCATTCGGCCTCCGCCGCCGGGCGGGATGGCAGCGCACCCAATTGCACCGCAACGCCCGCCGCATTCGCCGGGACCGTCATCGGCGGGGCTGGCACCTGTATTGGATGCGGCACGTTCGGCACGGACGCCACGGCGGTCGAAGGCGCAGCGGGCGCAGCGGGCGCCTCGGTCATCGGCGGGGGAGCAGCCAGGGCAGGTGCGGCATAAGCCAAAGGTTGTGTCCCTGGCGGAAGGGCTTGCGGCGGCATGACGGCCGGCCCGGCAGGCGCGCGCCCATCCGGTGTCGGCACACCGCCTTCCTGCGCTGCCAGCGCCTGCGGTGCAGGCACTTCCGGCGGCGGCGCCAATTTGTCTGTCCCCGCTCCCGCGCCACCGTTCAACATGGCGTCGTCCAGTCCATCCACCTGCATACCGCCCGGGTTTTTCGGCTTGACCCGCAAGGGTTTCGGATCTGGCTGTATTACTGGCACCTGATGCGGACCGTTCTTCACCGACAACACCCAAACACCGCCCAACACCAGCGCACACACCGCAACCGCCCCAAGCGCAAGTTTGCGCATCGACGGATCAGGCTTTTCCGGGTTCACGCGGCGCCGATACTCCGGCTCCGGCATATCCAGCCGGCTCTGATCCGACATTCCGGTATCCGGCATCAGCGCATCTCCTCAACTGGGGTCACTCCCAGCACGGCCAGGCCGGACCGGATCACGACCGAGGTTGCCGCTACCATTGCCAGACGCGCCCGAGTCGCATCACGCTGTTCCGCCTGAATAAATCTCAACGTTGCCGCATCCCGGCCCTTGTTCCATAGCGCATGGAACTCTGCGGCCAGGTCCTGCAAGTAAAACGCCACGCGGTGCGGCTCCCGCGCCGCTGCGGCCCCCGCGACCAGTCGCGGCCAGCCAGCCAGAAGTCGCAGCACGGCAATTTCCGCCGCATCGTCCAACGCGCTCACATCAGCTTCAGATAAATCCGCTGGCTCGGTTCCAAAACCAAGCTCGGCCGCCATTCGCAGCACGCTGCGGCAGCGTGCCTGAGCGTACTGCACGTAAAACACCGGGTTATCCCGGGTCTGGGCAATCGCCTGGTCGATATCGAACGTCATCTGCGCATCGTTCTTGCGTGTCAGCATGGTGAAACGCACCGCGTCGCGCCCAACCTCGTCCAGCAGATCAGCCAGGGTCACATACGTGCCCGCACGCTTGCTCATGCGCACAGGCTGCCCACCCTTCATCACATGCACGATCTGGCATAACGTCACTGAGAACTCGGCCCGTCGGTCCGAAAGCGCCGCCACCGCCGCGCTCATGCGCGAAACATAGCCGCCGTGGTCCGCACCCAGAACGTCCACCAACACAGTATAACCGCGCCTCAGCTTATCGGCGTGGTAGCCGATATCGTTGGCGAAATACGTGTTGCTCCCGTCAGATTTGCGTAGAGGCCGATCCACGTCGTCGCCGAATTCGGTAGCCCGGAACAGAGTTTGCTCCCGCGGCTCCCAGTCATCGGGCGCCTTGCCCTTCGGCGGCGCCAGAACACCCTGGTAAATTAGCCCCTTCGCGTCCAGCGCGGCAATCGCCTCGTCCGCAGCCCCCCGCGCCAGGATCTCCCGCTCTGAGGTAAATACATCCTGTGCCACACCAAGCCGGGCTAGGTCTGCGCGAATATCCGCCAGCAACGCCGCGATTGCTGCATCGCGAAACCGGTCCAGCCAAAGTGCCGGGTCCGCCATACTCAGCCCTGGCCCCGCGAAAGCAGTGCCATGACGCCGCGCCAGATCGGCCCCAATCGGCACCAGATATTCTCCCCGGTATTGCAAACCGCCTGGTACCCTCTCGGCAAAGTCTTCGTCGCTCAACGCCGTGCCAAGGGCCTGCAGATACCGCCAATAGACCGCCCAGCCCAGCGCCTGCACCTGGTTGCCGGCATCGTTCACATAAAACTCGCGGGTCACCGCATAACCGGCTTTGGCCAGCAGAGACGCCAGCGCATCCCCCACCACAGCGCCTCGGCAATGTCCGACATGCAGGGGCCCGGTCGGGTTGGCAGAGACATACTCCACGTTTACTCGCACTCCCGCACCAAGGTCACAATCGCCATACGCGATACCCGCCCGCAAGATCGGGCCCAACACCGCCTGCCAGCTTTCCGGGGTCAGTGTCAGGTTCACAAAGCCAGGCCCCGCCGGTGCTACTGCGGCTATCCCTGGCACTCCAGCCAGAGCCTCCGCCAAAGCGCGCGCTATTATGGCGGGCGCCTGGCGTGCCGACTTCGCCACAATCAGCGCAGCGTTGGTTGCCAATTCGCCATGATCCGGGTCGCGCGTGGGCGTCAGTTCCACACGCGCCAGAAGCGCCGGGTCGATCTCCGGAACTAGGCGCGCTAGCACCTCAATGATCCTGTCGCGGAACGCAGCATAAAGGTCAGCGGTCATGGGCGTTGCCATACGTGCAAGCGGCCAGCGTTGAAAGCCCCATGACCGGTCACGGTCGAACCGTTAAGAATTCGCGCCGACGTTAACCTTGGGTTGATACATTCCCGTTGCTATGGGGGCGCAGCAACCGCAAGCTCCCGCCATGAAACCAGCCCTCGTGTTACCGGCCCCGCGCACCATCAGCCCGCTCAGCCTCGCGGATCGGCTGCTCAGTCTCGCCAAGGAAGCCGATCTCGCGGGCCTTCCCGTCGCCGCGGACCGATTGGTCGGCCTTGCCTTCGCGGTGCTGGATCAGGGGCTTGGCGCCAACCGCCTGCACTGATCGTCCTGGCACGGCAAGCGTGCAACTCCGGCTTCGTTTGGCTTGACGCTAGTTTAGCGGGCTGATAAATAGCATTAAAACAATTAGCTCACTATCTTGGACGTCCCCACACCTGTCTCTGCCATGTTTGGCCGCCGCCTCTATCTCGTTGGCCAACACTGGCGCCGCGAGATCGACCGCCGCATGCGCGAATTCGGCCTGTCAGACGCCACTTGGCGCCCGCTTCTCTATCTCGGTCGATATGGAGATGGCGTGCGACAGACCGACCTCGCCGCCGCCCTCGATATCGAAGGCCCATCTCTCGTCCGCCTGCTTGACAGGCTTGGTCGCGCCGGCCTGATCGAACGCCGCGCCGAAGCCGTCGACCGTCGCGCCAAGCGGCTGCACCTTACCGCAGCCGGCCACGCCACCTATCACCGCGTCGCTAACACCTACGAAGCGGTGGCGGCCTTGCTGCTCGCCGATATTCCACCGGCCGATCTCGCCGCCTGCGACCGCGTAATCACCGCAATCGACGCCGCCTTGCAGGCCCAGGCGCAAGCCCAGGACTCACCGTGAAAGCCTGGCTCGCAGCACTACGTCCGCCGGAAGCCACCGGATTCGTGCTGCGCACCCTGTTCGCCTTCATGCTAGCGCTGAGGATAGCCTACGGGCTCGAACTCGATGCGCCTTACTCGGCTGGCGTCACCGTCTTCATCGTTGCCGCCGGCGCCCGCGGCGCAGTTCTGTCGAAGAGCTTGTATAGGTTTCTCGGCAGCCTCGCCGGCATACTCGCCTCCATCGCCCTCATCGCAGCTTTCGCCCAGGCGCCCCTGCTGTTCGTGCTCGCCTTAGCGCTCTGGCTAGGCCTGTGTTCTGCCGCCGCTTCACTGCTGCGATATTTCCGCAGCTATGGGATGGTGCTGGCTGGCTATACGGCAACCCTGGTTGCCGTACCGGCTGCGGCTACCCCCAACAGAATTTTTGCCATCGCCACGGCAAGGCTCGCCGTCGTATCCTTGGGGGTCGGCATTACTGCGCTCGTTTTCCTGCTGACCGATCGGGGCCTTGGCGCAAAGGGTTTGCGCCTCGCTGCCCGGAATCTGCTCCGCGACACCAGCCGCTTTCTCCGCGATGCCTTGAATGGCCTAACCGATGCAGAGCTTACCCGTCGCCGTGCCGCCATCGCCGCCAATCTCCTCGTGTTTGATCAGAGTATCGAATTCACGTCCGTCGAGGACGCCACCTTCGGCCTACGTGCCCAGGAGCCGCGCACTGCCGCTGCCCTGCTATTCGCGGTGCTCACCGGCGCTCGCAGGCTGGCAACCCTGCTAGCCCCGAGCCACCAGCCCACGCCATCGCGGGAATTCGCCCGCGAAACGATGCAAGCCGCCCTCGGTGCGCTTTGCCAAGGGCTCGGCTCCACCGCGGCAGATTTCCCGGCACTCGCGCGAATCTGCGTGGATGCCAGACAGGCTCTTGCCGCCATGCTGGACCGCGCTGCCCCCGCCACCCCGGAGCCCGTGCCCGCCCTGTCCGACCTCTCAGCGCTTGCCGCCAGCGAAACCCTCCTTGATGAACTCACGGGCGCGCTCACCCATTTCGCAAGCTTGGCCGAGGGGGGTGCGCGCACCCGCGCCGAGGCCCTGCCGGTCTACGCCAACTGGGTCACTGCGCTCCGCAACGGCCTGCGCACATTCCTCGCCGCGTCCCTCGCCGGAGTGTTCTGGATCATGTCGCAATGGCCGCAAGGCGGCACCGCGCTCGCCATTCTCGGCCCCATCACTGGCCTGATGGCGCTAACTGAAAGCGCCTCCGCGGCCAGCCTCGCGTTCTTTCAGGGGGCACTGTTCTCCACCCTGGTTGCGCTCCCGGTCAGGGAAGCCGTTCTGCCGCAAATCACGGGGTTTCCCCTGCTCATGGCGGTGCTGCTCCCAATCATGGCAGTGGCGCTGATATATTCCCGGCGCCCAGGCCTTACCGGGACCCGCGCCAATGGTTTCCTGATTTTCTTTCTGACCCAAGTCGCCCCTGCCAACCCTATGCGTTTCGACCTCGCGGGCGCTCTGAACACCAGCCTTGCCCTGGTCGCCGGCGGCTTTGCCGGGATGCTGGCCTTCCGCGTCTTAGTACCGCCCGACCCCGCAGCGGAAGCGCGGGTGCTCATGCGCTCCATACGCCGCGCCGTGTTGCATGCGCTGCGAACCCCGATCGCCCACGAGCTGGCCTGGGAACATCTGCAACATCAGAAACTGGTGCGTCTTTCGCTTCGCCTTGCTGCGAACCCGGTCATTCGCCCCCTGGCCATCAACCGCGCCATTACCGCCGTGCTGATCGGCCGTTTCGCCCAGCAAATCCGTGCCACGTCACCCAATTTGCCGGTGCTTGCCGCCATCGCCGAGGCCGGTCACTCTCCTCTGGCCGCAGCAACGGCCGCGCATGACGCGGCCCTGGGCCTCGCGGCTTCCCCCACCACGCGCCTCGCTGCGGCGCTCAACGGCATCGCCGACCTGCTCGACGAAACCGCGCCCTTCCTGACCAGGGCGTCGTTGTGAACTGGTCGGAAATTGCTATTGGCGGAGCACTGGTATCGCCGATCGTAATCGATTCCGTATTCGCTGCCGTCTTATTGATCGTGCTGCGCCTCGTTCTGGTGCATTTCGGTCTGCTGCGCCGCACACTGCATCCGGCCGCTGTCGAAGTCGCACTGTTCGTGTGTTTTCTTGCCGCATTGGCTTTCTGGGTTTGATCATACCATGCTCCGCCATCTGATTTTTTTATTCCGCCTAGCTTTCACCTTGGCACTGATCGCGCTGGCGGTGTGGCTTGGTGCTGCTTTGTGGGACAGCTACATGCTTGCGCCCTGGACCCGGGATGGCAAAGTCCTCGCCCAAGTAGTTGATATCGCACCGGAAGTCTCTGGCACTATTATCGCGGTACCCGTCGCCGATGGGCAATTCGTGCATCGCGGTCAAGTGCTTTACGTCATCGACCCCACGCGGTTCCAACTGGCGCTGGCCAATGCACGCGCAAAACTGGCGGCAGCCACCGAAACTTTCGCCCAGGCGAAAATCGATGCCCATCGCCGCCAGGGTCTGGATGGCGTCGTTTCGGCCGAAGCCCAGGAACAAGCGAGCATGCGCCAGCAAGTGGCTGCAGCTTCCCTGGACGCCACCCGCGTAGCGCGTGACGTCGCTGCCCTCAACCTAGCCCGCGCTACCCTGTATTCCCCAGTCAACGGTTATGTCACCCATCTGCGCACCCGGGTTGGGGATTACGCCAATATCGGTCAGGCCCGCATCGCCGTGATCGACGCAGATTCTTTCTGGATCAACGGCTATTTCGAAGAAACCAAGCTCACTCGCGTTTATGTCGGGGATGTCGCCCGCATCAAGCTGATGGCTTACCCGACGCCACTCAATGGTCATGTCGAAAGCATCGGCCGCGGTATCGCCGATCCAGACGACAACACGACGGTACGCGGCCTGCCGACGGTCAATCCGGTGTTTACCTGGGTGCGTCTCGCGCAGCGCGTGCCAGTCAGGATAGC
>JAJXVA010000228.1 GCA_021782435.1 Pseudomonadota bacterium | reverse complement strand
GGGGCAGGGGGGCGGGAGAGGGAGGCGGCAGAGGGAGGCGGCAGAGGGAGGCGGCAGAGGGAGGCGGCAGAGGGGTGCGATCGGGACCCTAACGCAAGTATCAACCAAGAGTTGATTTATATACCGAGTACAAGATATTTTTACTGTAACTTTGGCGAGGTCTTCTAAAAAAAGACCAAGCCTCTCGTTTTTCTCTCGCCAGTGACGGGTTGATGGTTTATTAACCTCTTCGGGGTGTGCCCCGCCTTAGCAACAGGCGTTCCGTGCGCTCCCTGTATCTCCGGTGACTGCCGGAGGTAGCGCGTTCCGGTTGTCTTCAGCTCAGGAAAGTTGGAATAATGTCCCTCAAAAAATGGCTCACAGGCGCTTCCGCGCTTGCGCTCACGACGTTGCCTGGCCTGGCCATGGCAGCGTCTTATGCTCCCCATATCTCCAGCATGACCGTCACTCCGGTCACCACGGTCAACCTCGCGGCCCTCGCCAAAAGCGCGGCCAATGCGCGGGCGCTCGCCCATAGCTCTCCCTTCCAGTTGCAGCCGCTGCGCTACCCCACAGCCGATGGCCGCCCGCGCGCGGTGCACCCGGTTGCCGGCCAGATACCGAATACGAGAATTCTCGCCCTCGGTCAGGCCAATACGGCCGGCGTGACCGTCACCGGGTTCAATGGGTCCTATGACGGGCAACTGCCCGCCGTGCTGAATGGCGAAGAACTCGAGCCACCTGACCAGGGACTCGCGGCCGCCAGGAACGTGGTGGTCGAGGACGTCAATAACGTCCTGCAGATCTTTCAGTCGAATGGCACGGCGCTGACCGGCGCGATTTCGAACTTCGCGCTGTTCGGGGTGAATTTCAACTCGGGCTTCCTGTCCGACCCGCATGTCGAGTTCGACCCGGACACGCAGCGCTGGTTCATCGAGGAGTTGGTGCAGACCAATAGCGGGTTCAACGGCTTCGCGCTCGCGGTCAGCCAGACCAGCAACCCGCTCGGCAGCTATTACGTCTATATGATCGACGATCAGGGCGCGAATATTTCCGGCTGCAACGGGTCCTGCCTGCCCGACTATCCGCAACCGGGCTACGACAAGAACGCGTTCTACATCGATGCCGATCTGTTCTCGAACACCACGGGTCAGTTCGTCGATGCCGGTCTTTACGCGCTGCCCAAGGCCGCGCTGATCGCCGGACAGTCCTTCACCTATGATTACTACATCGTGCCGGAATTCGTGCTGGAGCCGGCGATTCCCGCCCGGCCGAATGATTTCGCCACCGCCAACAGCGGCACCGAATACTTCGAAACCGCGCAGAACATTCTCTATGGAACCAACACGCTCGGCGTTTATGCGCTGATCGATACCGCGAGCATCGGGTCGACCACGCCGCCGCCGCTGCTCAGCACCACCGTCACGCCGGAAGCCTATACCGGCACGGTGCCCGCGACCGAGCCGAACGATGTCGGGCCCTATGGCCAGAGCCTGGGCGCCACCACCTCGCCGCAACTCGATGGCGGCTATAACGCGGTCAGTGGCGGTGTGAAACTGTATCGCAAGGGTCTGTTCGCCGCCCTGGCGACCGCGACCACCGACGCCAAGGGCCTGCCCGTGGACGAAATCGCCTGGTTCAAGGTCCATGTCAGCGCCACCAGCAGCGCCGTCACCGCCGGCATGGGGGTGCAGGGCTACATCATGCCGCCGTCCGGCTACTCGCTGCTGTATCCGACCGTTGCCCTGGGCATGAATGGCCGTGGCGCGATCGGCTGCACCGTGGTCGGGCTTAACGGTAACAACCCCGGGGGATATCCCAGCACCGGCATCGTGATGTTCAAGGGCGGCCACCATGCCGGTGGCACCCTCATGGTCACCGGTCAGGGCAATGCCTCGGATGACGGCTTCACCGGCTATCTCGGCGCGGGTCCGGCCGGGGTCGGCCGCTGGGGCGATTATGGCTCGGCCACGATCGATCCGGTCACGGGCTATGCCTATCTCGCCAACGAGTATATTCCGAACGCCTCGGTCTATCCGCGTGGCACCTACGCCAACTGGGGCACGTTCGTCACCCAGGTCAAATAAGCGGCCAAATACGCCGTTTCGTCGGATACCGGCCGGTGCCTCGCACCGGCCGGAGTTCGCGGCCCGGGCACGATGCCCACCGCGCGCCAAGGCCGGACCCGCGCCGGTGATCGGCCAAACCCGGGACATCCGCCAATTCCGGGACATCCGCTGATCCTGGGGCATCCGCTAATCCCGATGTCGCCGCCGCTGGTCTCGTGATATCGGCGCCCAACCTCAGTCAGGTCAGGCGCATGAACCTCCCGCAAACCCCTCAGGCCGAAACTCCGGCCCTCCCGCTCCACCGGAAAACCTTTCTCGGTGAACCACGCGGCCTCGCCTTCCTGGCCTTCACCGAGGCCTGGGAGCGGTTTTCCTATTACGGCATGTCGGGCCTGCTGGTGCTCTACATGACCAAGCAGTTGCTGCTGCCCGGGCATGTCACGCACATACTGGGCTTCGGCCCGTTTCATGCCGCGATCGTCGCCGTATTCGGCCGGCTGACCCCGCTCGCCCTCGCCTCCCAGATTTACGGGCTGTATTCCGGCTTCGTCTATTTCACGCCGGTGTTCGGCGGTTTTCTCGCCGACCGCCTGATCGGCCGGCGCGTTGCCGTGACCCTGGGCGCGGTGCTGATGTCGGCCGGCCAGATCGCGATGGCGTTCGACGCCTCGTTCCTGATCGCGCTGGTCTGCCTGGTTCTCGGCAGCGGTCTGCTCAAGGGGAATATCTCGTCCCAGGTCGGCGGGCTCTATGCCGAGGACGACGCCGAGGGCCGCACCCGCGGCTTCTCGATTTTCTCGGTCGGGATCAATGTCGGCGCCACCACCGGCCCGATATTGTGCGGCCTGCTCGCGGCGCTCTATGGCTGGCATGCCGGCTTCGCCCTGGCCGGGGTGCTGATGCTGCTCGCGCTCGTGACCTATCTCGCGGGGTATCGCTATCTGCCCGAGGGCGGGCGGCGGCAGCGCAGGGTGCATCCACGGCTGCGCCGGGGGGATGCGCGCCTCGTCGCCGCGCTGATCGTGGTCATGGCGCTGACCATGTTCCAATCGGTCGCCTATTATCAGAACACCAACGTCGCCCTGCTCTGGATCGACCAGCATGTCGGCCTCGATTTCCTGGGCCTGCGCATACCGGTGGCCTGGTTCAATTCCATCGATCCGCTCGCCAGTATCGTGTTCGTGCCCCCGCTGCTCGCGCTGTGGCGCCGCCAGAGGGGCATGGCGAGCGAGGGCAGCGAGTTGCGCAAGATCACGGAGGGGGCGTTCATCACGGCGCTGGCCAACGCGGTTCTGGTGGTCGCCTGCCTGGCCTCGCCGCGCACGCCGGGCATCGTGCCGGTGATCTATGATGTTCTGCTGGGTATCGGGTTTCTCTATTACTGGCCGACCCTGCTGGCCCTGGTCTCACGCGCCGCGCCCGCGGCGCTCAAGGCGACGC
>JAJXVA010000031.1 GCA_021782435.1 Pseudomonadota bacterium | reverse complement strand
GGTCCGGGTAAACGCTGTTCGGCCCCTTCAGAATAACCCCGCGAGTCGCGGTCCAGGACTGGTCTGAATTGTGACTGAAGTCCTTGCACATCGCCTCGCCCGTCACCGCCCCGGTTGGCGTCAAAGGCGGTGCGGGGGAATGGGGGCTGGCGGCAAGAACCGGCATGCCGGGCAGCATGGCGAGCAGGCAGGCGGCGGTGAAGGCGGCGCGGGTCGGCATGAACAACGATAACCCCGAAACACTGACCCGCGCAGGCTAGCGCAACGCGCGCCGGGAATGAAGCGCCCTTCGCGTGCCCCGGTGCATCCCACGTAAGGCGGGAGCCAATGCCATAAACTTTCGCCTTAAAGTTGCCAATCCGCCCAATCGGGCGTATCACGGGGCATGGCGGGCACCATTTACGCCGGCACCTACACCTCTACGCTCCTGCTGGATAACCCCATCCAGCAAAGCCCCGCCACATTGACTGGGAGCGTGACCGTATCGGGCACCACCGCCGCCACCGATAGCGGGTTCTACGGCATCGCCGGCGACCAATTCTCGATCGACAATTACGGGCGGATCCTGGCCACCGGCGCCTTCGCCTACGGTATCGCGCTGCTCGGCGGTGGGCATATCCAGAACGGCGTCGGTGGCGCCGCGCTCGGCTTCATCCAGGCCGACGAAATCGGCGTGTTCCTGACCGGCAGCCTCGCGTCCTCGGTCATCAATGATGGCACCATAATCGGCACCAATGGCCGGGGCGTGTTCCTGCAGGACGGCGGCAAGGTCAATAATGGCGGTACCAATTCCGAAACCGCCACGATCCTCGGCGGCTTCGAGGGGGTGGCCATCTACAACCCGAACGGCCTCCTCACCAATGCCGGCACCATCCGCGACACCGGCATCGCCGGCTTTGCTGCCCAGCTTTACAACGGCACCATCGTCAACGGTTTTTCCGCGGTGATGTCCGGCGTCTACGGCGTCGGTTTCGTCGCGCATCAGGGCACGGCCGCCACCCTCACCAATCGCGGCACCATCATCGGCTCCGGGCGGGACGGTGTGGTGTTCACCTCCGGTGGCACGGTGGCCAACTACGCCAGCATCAGTGGCGCCATCGCCGGCGTGCTGGCGCTTTATGGAGGCGCCAGCCTCACCAATTCCGGCAATCTCGATGGCGGCTATTCGGGTGCTGACTTCCTTGCCGGGGGTAATCTGCTCAATAAAAGCTCCGGGGTCATTCAGGGGGAATTCGGCGTCAGCATCGGCAACGGCAACAGTGCGGGCGCGCTCGGCACCGTCACCAATTACGGCACCATCACGGCCAGTCAATACCAGGGTATTTCCCTGAACGAGGGTGGAACGCTCGACAATGCCGGATCCATCACCGGTGTCTCGGCCGGGTTCGCCGCCTTCTATGGCCAGGCCACGGTTACCAATAGCGGGCATATCACTGGCGGTGCCGCCGGTCTGGGCATTTATCTCGGCGCCGGTGGCACCGTGGTCAACGCCGCTTCCGGCACCATCAGCGCCGCGATCGGCGTCTCTCTGCAGGATGGCAGCTTCGGTGAGACCCTGAGCGGTCTCGTCAGCCTCAGCAATCAGGGCGTCATTGCCGGCACCGGTTCGGCCGGTTTGCGCGTGCTCGCTGGCGGCGTCGTCACCAACCAGTCGGGCGGCATCATTTCGGGTGCCGATTACGGGGTTTTCGTCCAATCGGTCGCCGGCACCTTCACCAATGACGGCACCATCACCGGCCAGACCGGGTTCTATCAGCGTGGCGTCGTTACCAGCGGCGGCACCGTCACGCCGGATGTCACGCTCATCAATGCTGGCACCATCATCGGCACCGGCGGCGTCGCGGTGTCGCTCTATCATAGCAACGATCTGCTGATCGATGATCCGGGCTCGGTGTTTTCCGGCAATGTCATCGGCGGCGGCGCCCGGCTGGAACTCGCGGCCGGGGGCACCGGTACGCTAGGGGTCCTCTCCGGTGACTTATCCAGTTTCGGCGCGGTCACGGTCGATGCTGGCGCCGTCTGGACCGGCGGGGGCACCCTCGGCCCCGGCGCGGTCATGACCAATTCCGGCACCTGGGAGCTAACCGGCCAGACCCTGGGGCTCGCCGGCACGCTGGCCGGCACCGGCATGGTCATGCTCAACCCCGGGGCCGACTTGCAGGATTCCGGCACCGTGCTCGCTGGGGCGACCATCGGCTTCGGGGTCGCCGGCGGCACGCTCGGCCTTACCGCCCCGAATTCCGAAAACGGGCTGCTGGTCGGCTTCGCCGCCGGAGACACGCTCTGGCTGCCTAACGTCCCGGATAGCGGCTTATCGGAGAACTTTTCCAATGGCACCCTGACCCTGAGCCAGTTCGGCACCGTCATCGCCAACATCGCCATGCGTGGCAAATACACCACCAACAGCTTCGCCCTCGTGCCCGATGGTCACGGTGGCACTGACGTAGTTATTCCCTGCTTTGTCGAAAATACCGCCATCGCCATGCAGGCCGGCCAGGTCCCGGTGCAGTCCATCCGCCCGGGACAGTCCGCCATCACCGCCGCCGGCCGACCGCGCCGCGTGGTCTGGGTGGGCCAGCGCTCCCTGCCGGCCAGCGAAGCCGCCTCCGCTCCGGTATGCGTTCGCGCCCACGCCTTCGGCCCCGATCTGCCCGTCCGGGACCTGTTGCTTTCCCCCGACCACGCCGTGTTTCATGCCGGGGTGCTGATCCCGGTGCATCTCCTCGTCAACGGCACCTCTATCCTGCGCGCCCCCCGGCGGCCCATCATGTATCATCATATCGAGCTCGAGTGTCACGATATTCTACTTGCCGAGAATCTGCCTGTGGAAAGCTACCTCGATACCGGCAACCGTGCCCAGTTCGATACACCGCCGCCGCCCCGCCGCCGCGCGTTCGCCTCGCGCTGCGCGCCGCTGGTGCTGGGTGGGTCCAGCCTCGCCCGCGCGCGCCGCCACGTGCTGGTTCAGCGCCGGGGAAATATCAGCCCGCCCCCCGGCTGGATAACGGCGGCCCTTGCCGCGCGGCCCTTGCCGCCCGCCCGCCTGACCGACCGCGAGGCCGTTTTCCTGCTGCCGGACTCCGCGCGCGAGATCATCCTGCGGCCGCACACGAGCTGCACCCTCGCCACCTGGCTCGACGGGCGGCGCTGGCGGGAAAATCTCCGCGCCGAGAGGCAACTGGTTCTGCCGCTGCCCAGACCCGCCGCATATCACAGCCTCGAGGTATGGCGCGTCTAGGGTGAAATCGGCCCGGGAGGAATCACCAAATTCGTGAATTAAAACAAGTCGCCATCCGGCGCGTCACCGTCCGCCAACCCAGGCACCGTGATACCAACGCGTCTGAAGGTCGGGCATGCCAGCCTTGGTCCGCGTCAGGATTACCCCGGAAATTTTCCCGCATCCCAGGTCAAACTCCCCGTCACATGGGTCTCGGTATGGCCGCCGATCCACACTACGCCCGCCGCATCCTGTCGGGCGTGAATGCGGCCCACACGGCCGAGCGCGGTACCTTGCGCGGCAATATACGCGTCCTTCACCATCTTGCTCGCAAACATCCATTGCGCCAGGGAGGCGTTGAGGCTGCCGGTCACCGGGTCCTCCAGCACGCCCAGCAAATGATTGCTGAAAAACGCCCGCACCTCGAAATCCGCGTCGGCACCGGCCGCGTGCGCGCCAATCACGCCAATTTCCACCCGTCGCCGCCAGATACGCGGTGGCCTGAGCGCCAACACACACTCGGCCGAGGCCAGCCTTATGCCAAGCCAGCCCGGCCCGTTATCCACCCAGGCGGCGTCCATTATCGCATCCGGCGCCACGCCCAGAAATTCCCGCGCCTCGGCCATATCCTGGGCATCAACCGGACCTGACCGCACCATCGGTGGCGCCGCGAAGGCCAGGCGCTTCCCCTCCCGCCGCAACGTCACCAGCCCGGCGCCGCATTCCTGCACGATCCGCCCCGTCTCGGCCGCCTGGCCGCCCGCCTCGAGCCACACATGCGCGCAGCCCAGAGTCGGGTGCCCGGCGAATGGCAATTCCCTATCAAGCGTAAAAATCCGCGCCCGATAATCGGCATCTTGCCGCGTCGGTGGCAGCAGAAACACCGTTTCCGAAAAATTGAACCATCGCGCCATGTGCAGCATCCTCGGCCCGTCCAGCCCATCGGCACCAACGACCACCGCCAGCGGGTTGCCCGCCATCGTCCTCGCCCCGAAAACATCCACCAGGTAAAGGCGCGCGTTCATCACGTACTCCCTACCCCTGCCATCGCGCCGGCTTTCATGAAGCGCACCCGCCCCGCGCCATGCACCCGTTCGGCCAGGCATTCGCCCGCCAGTGGTGCTTCCTCCCGCGCGGTCTCGCTCACCAGTATCGTCGCCGGCGTCAGTCGCCCGGCGCGACCCAAGGCCATCACGCATTGCGCCACCAGATCCTGAAAATACGGCGGGTCGAGAAATACCAGCGCCGCCGCCGTGCCGCGCGCCGGGGTCAGCGCGTCGCGCCGCGCGATCGCCATACCGCCCGCTCCGCAGGCCGTTATGTTGCGCGCCAGCGCCTGCCAGGCTGCCGGGTCGGTCTCATAAAACTCGGCCGATGCCGCTCCCCGCGACAAGGCCTCGAGCCCCATCGCGCCGGTGCCGGCAAACATGTCCAGCACGGTCGCACCCGCAAGCCATGTCGTGCCCGCCCACGGCGCGTGCGCCAGCATATCGAATATCGCCTGCCGCAGCCTTATGCCGGTCGGTCGCGTGGTGGTGCCGGGGGGCGCCACCAGGGCGCGCCCGCGCCATCTGCCGCCAATTATCCGCAAGGCCCCGTCACCCCAAGGCCTCAGGCGCTCGGTAACTGGTCGCGCAACACCCGCGCCGGCACCTCGTCCACCTCGCCGCGCGGCAGGTTGCCCAGTTGGAACGGTCCGTAGCTCAGGCGTATCAGCCGCGTGGTGGCCAGGCCCAGCGCCGCCATCACCTTGCGAATTTCCCGGTTCTTGCCCTCACGCAGCCCCACCGAAAGCCAGGTATTGTCGCCCGACTGGCTGTCCAGTCGCGCCTCGATCGGCCCGTAACGCACCCCGTCCACGGTCAGTCCCTGCGCCAGTCCCGCCAGGCGGTCCGCGGCGATCGCGCCATGCACCCGCACCCGATAGCGTCGGATCCAGCCAGTGCTCGGCAGCTCCAGCCGCCGCGCCAGCCCGCCGTCATTGGTCAGCAGCAGCAGCCCTTCGCTGGTCAAATCCAGCCGCCCGACGCTGATCACGCGCGGCAGCCGGGTTTGCAGCCGCTCGAACACGGTCGGGCGGCCCTCCGGGTCCTTGTGCGTGGTCACCAGACCGGAAGGCTTGTGGTAGCGCCACAGCCGCGTCCGCTCCCGCTCCGCCACCGCCGCGCCATCCACCTGCACCACGTCCGATGCCCGCACGAAACAGGCCGGGTGCGTCACCGCCTGCCCGTTCAGCTTCACCCGCCCCGCCTCGATCATCCGCTCGGCATCCCTGCGGCTGGCCACGCCCGCGCGCGCCAGATATTTCGCGATCCGCTCACCACCGTCCGGGTTCGCGTCCTCGCTCATCGGGCGCCCGCGGCGGCCACGAAGGCGCCCAGTATCTGCGCATCCGCCGGGTCGGTCAGAAATTCCGGGTGCCACTGCACGCCCAGGCAGAACCGGTAAGCCGCTACCTCGATCCCCTCCACCACGCCATCGGCGGCCATCGCGTTCACCACCGCCTCCGGGCCAGGCAGCGCCACCGCTTGGTGGTGCGACGAATTCACCTGCATCACCTCGCGCCCGGTAATGCGGTGCAAAAGTGTTCCCTTCACCACCCGCACCTCATGGCAGGGCTGGTCATGCGGAACCGCCTGTTCGTGCGCCAGCGCGCCGGGCACCGCGTCCGGAATGTGCTGAATGAGCGTCCCGCCCAGCATCACCGCCAGCAACTGCTCGCCCCCGCATATGCCCAGCACCGGCAAATCGCGCCCCACCGCCTCGGTCAGCAATCCCAGTTCGGCCCGGGTGCGGCCCGGTTTCAGGCTCACGCTCGGATGGCGCTCGCCCGATTGATAGAGCGACGGATCCACATCAAAGGCGCCGCCGGTCACCACGAGCCCATCCAGCCGGTCCAGATACGCCGCCGTCAGCGCCTCAAGGTGCGGCAGCGCCACCGGCAAGCCGCCCGCGCCGGCAATCGCGGACATATAATTGGCGCGCAACGCGTACCAGTCGTATTTCGAGTAACCGCCAGGCGGCTCGGCATCCAGAGTCACGCCGATCAGGGGTAAACCATGCATGCCACCACGCCTAACCCAACCCAGGGCGTCGCGAAAGCCGGCCCTATGGCCTGGGCGTTGGCCGAGGCGCTTGCCGCCGCGGCCCGCGGCGAGGTACCGGTCGGCGCGGTGGTGCTGGCGCCAGACGGTACCGTCCTCGCCCGCGCCGGCAACCAGGTGGAACGGTGCCACGACGCCAGCGCCCACGCCGAACTGCTCGCCCTTCGCGCGGCCGCAAGCCAGCTCGGCGCGCCGCGCCTGCCCGGCTGCGACCTCTACGTCACCCTCGAACCCTGCCCCATGTGCGCGCAGGCCATCAGCTTCTTCCGCATCCGCCGGCTGGTGTTCGGCGCCTATGACCCCAAAGGCGGCGGCGTGGAACACGGCGCCCGCATCTTCGCTGCCTCCTCCTGTCAGCACCATCCGGAAATCGTCGGTGGCGTCCAGGAAGCCGAATGTGCCGCCGCGCTCCGCCGGTTCTTCGCCAGCCTGCGGGGCTGACCGCCCGTCCCGCGGTAACCGGGGTGCGTCGCCGGCGAAAAACCCACTTGCGTCTTGCGAACAAAGGCCCCGGCTACTTCAATAACTCGCCCGAGGCCGGGGACGGTCCGGCCCCGCGCCGGTTTGTCGCGCAAGCGTCGCTACTTCTTTTTGCGCTTCGCCGTTCCCTCGGGCGTGTCCAGTGGCGCATGGGCGCGGTCCAGCAGCCGGCTCCAGAAACCAGGGGGCTTGGGCGGCTTCGCGGGCGCGGCCGCCTCCTCGCGCGCGCGCGCGGCGGCCTCTGCCTCCTTTTCCTTCAGTCTCAGCCACTTCTCCAGCGACATGCCCGCCTTCGCCGCCCGCCGCGCTTCATAGGCGCGCTGTCCCTCGGTCAGTTTTTTGTCGTCCATGCCGCGTCCTAATCCCTTGTCACCGCGCGCGCCATCGCGCCCAGCGCGGCATTGATGGCAATCCCCGCCACCGCCAGCAACACCAGCGCGGCAAACATCCTGGGAATCTCCAGCTTGTAGCCCGCCTCCAGAATCCGATACGCCAGACCCGAGGCAATGCCGCCCGATCCCGCCACGAATTCCGCCACCACCGCCCCAACCAGCGCGAGCCCGCCGGAAATCCGTATCCCCGCCAGCATCATCGGCACCGCCTGCGGCAGGCGCAGCCGCCACAGCACGGTCAGCCGGCTCGCGCCATACAGCCGGAACAGATCCAGCAATTCCGGTGGCACCGCCTCGAGCCCCGCCACCGTGTTGGAAAACACCGGAAAAAACGCCACGATCGCCGCGCACACCACCAGCGCCGCGAACGGGTTGCCGACCCAGACGATGATCAGCGGGGCGATTGCCACCACCGGCGTCACCTGCAGCGCCACCGCCCAAGGCTGAATGGCCGCGCGCGCCAGCGGGCTCGCCGCCACCCCCAGCGCCATCGCAATCCCCACCACGCTCGCCGCCAGCAGGGCCGCGCCGGTTACCAGCAGGGTCGAAAGCGCCGCGTGCAGCAACACCCCGGCATTCGAAACCAGTGCCCCGGCAATCGCAACCGGCCCGGGCAGCAGGTAGGGTGGCACGTGCCAGGCCCAGACCACGATTTGCCACAGCGCCAGTGTCAGCAGGCCGAACAGGGCGGGCGCGTAGCGGGTCATGCCACCTCCGGAAACGCCGCCGCGATGGTGGCCACGTCGCGCTGAAATTCCGGGCTCAGCCGGCTGGCATGCGGCCCCATCGGCAGGGTCGCCACCACCCGCCCCGGCCGTGGCGCCAGCACCACTACCGTATCGGCGCAGAACGCCGCCTCATACAGAGAATGGGTCACCAGCACCACGGTCGTGCCGCTCTCCGCCTGCAGGTGCTTCACGTCATCCTGCAACCGGTGCCGTGTCGGCTCGTCCAGCGCCGCGAACGGCTCGTCCAGCAGCAACAAATCCGGCCGACTTGCCAACGCCCGCGCCAGCGCCACCCGCATTTTCATGCCGCCCGAAAGCGCCCGCGGGCGCGCGCCGGAAAACGCGCTGAGGCCAAGTCGGCCCAGCGCCGCCTCCGCCTCCGCCCGTGCCGCCCGTTTATCCCGTCCCAGCAGGCGCAATGGCAGCGCGGCGTTGTCCCGCGCATCCGCCCAGGGCAGCAGCACCGGGTCCTGAAACACCATGCCAATCCGCCCCGGTCCCGGCGCCGCGCCCACCGACCACTCAAGCCGCCCGGCACTCGGTTGGTCGAGCCCCGCCAGAATCCGCAACAGCGTCGATTTGCCGCACCCGCTCGGCCCCAGCAGCGCCACGAACCCGCCGCGTCGCACCGTCAGCGTCACCTCACGTAGCGCCTCCGTGCCCCCCGGATAGCAGCGCGAAACTCCCGCAACCCGCAGCACGCGGCGCTACTTCCCCATCCCGTCGCGATGATTGACAAACCGCAGCGTGAACGCCTGCTGGTAATCCAGGCCACGCGGGTAAAGTTTCTGTCCGATCATCAGCCCGGCGAAATTTGCCCAGCGTGTCTGGCTCATCGCGCCGATTCCCAGCGCTGTCGCATCCCCGGAATCCACGATCCCGTATTGCCGCATCACCTGCCGCCCATAGGCCAGCACGTCCTCGGTCATGTCCGGGTTGGCCTGCATGATCAGTTGGTCCGCCGGTTTCGGATCGCCGTACAGGTAGGCGTACCAACCCTCGATCGAGGCATCCACAAACCGCCCCACCAGGTCCGGATTCTTCGCCACCAGCTTGCGCGTGGTCGCAATCAGACTGCCATAGGAGGTGAACCCCGCATCGGCCAGCAGCAGCACCACCGGCTTCTGGCGCAGCGCCTTCTCGATCGCATAGGGCTCATCCATCAGGTAGCCCTGCTGAATCGCACCTGGGTTGGCCAGAAACGGCTGCAAATTGAACGTGTAAGGCCGGATCTGGTTGTCCGAGTAGTCAAACTTCGCGCGCAGGAAGTTCCACCACCCCGCCCGCGTGTCGCCACTGATCTCGATCGGCTTGCCCCTCAGCGCGGTCAGCGAGTCATCGCCCACGCCCGGATGCGCGATCAGCACCGCCGGGTCCTTCTGGAACATCGCCGCCACCGCCACCAGCGGCAGGCGCTCGCGCACATAATTCAGCGCGATCAAACTGTTCGACGCCAGGCTGAAATCTAGCCGGCCGGCCAGCAGCAACTGCGCCTGGTTCACCTGCGGCCCACCCTGGCGGATTGTCACCGACAGCCCGTGCCGCGCGTAAATCCCGGTCGCAATCGCCTCGTAATACCCGCCATAGGCGGCTTCCGCCTGCCAGTCGATGCCGAACGTCACCTTCTCCGGCTGCGGCGCCGGCGCCGCCCACGCCGCCCCGCACGCCGCGCCCAGCGAAACCCAAACCCCGATCAGCGCCGCCGCTATCCGTTTCATGCCAACCCAATCCCGGTTACTAATCCCAAAATGGAAGATCCAAGGCTGAAGTCCAGGCTGCGCGTCCAGGCCATGCTGCGTACCGCCGCCGTCCAAGGCGTCATCGGCACCATTCTCCGCCGCGGCGATGCCGATGCCGGCGGCATAATCATCATGCTCCGTCACCAGAATCGCCTCCGCATTTTCACCGAAGCCCGCGATTCCGAGGGCAGGGCAGGGTGGCTCCCCGCCGCCGCCGGCGCCTGGGTCGATCAACCCGCCGCCGATGCCTACCAATCCCGTCGCACCGTGACCGACCCCGATTGCTGGGTGCTGGAGTTCGACTCCGAAATTCCTCCCTTCCCCGCCCATATCCTTCCCTGACGCGCCAAGCCGGTCGTGACCGCTTGGGAAGCGGCAACTTTTTTGAGACAAGTCGCGCCAAAAACTTTCACAATCCCGGCGTGGCTGGTCGCGAGGTTCCGGGCGGCGATCCTGAGCGGGCGGAGGCTCTGGTTGTTGCGAACTCGGAACGAATAGGGCGTGCGTGATTGTTGCGATTGGGGGTGCGGCCGGCGTCCGACGAATCGGTGGCGGGGGGCGATTAGTGTCGGCTTACTTAGGGCGGGTTCGAATCCTGGCCATTGTCGGGGTCGGAAAGCGACGCCATCAGAACCCCGTCCTTCGTCCCGACATGCACCCGCTCCAGGTGCTCGATGCCACACCAACCGTCGGTCGCCATCGCGCCGAGGGAAGTCTCCGCTGGCATGATGGAGTCGGGCCATTTCGGGACGATCGGCACGGGGATCGCAGGCCACGACAGAGACACGAAAGAAGGTCCCTCGTCGAGGCCGGTGGAAATGACCCCGATGAGATGCCCCTTAGCGTCAAAGGCTGCACCGCCGCTCATGCCGCCCTTGGTGCAGGCATTTACTTCAATCGCCGGATTTGGAAGGAGGCACCTTTCGCGCCCCGTTGGATATCGTTCCGTCACCAGGCCCACGCTCCCGAACAGGCTCAGGCCCATATCCGCACCGTGCTCAAAAAATTCCTTAGTGGCTCGGAAGCCGATAAGACTGATGGTCTCCCCGACGCAGGGTACACGCGCGGCCATTCGCGCCAAGCCGAACTTCAGCGGGATACCGGCCGACGGCACGGAGGGCGCTGTGCTACGGACCAAGGTGAGCAGGCACAGATCACCCTTTTCCTGGTCTTTGGAGAAGCTGTCGACCCGCCAGTGCTCCACCCGATCGGCGTGGAAGCTGATTGCCCATAATTCTCCGCCCTGCCCGGCCAAGAACCCGTTATTTCGCATCGCGTCGATCACGTGAATTGCCGACAGAGCGACGCCGGGCGCCACCATGACGGCGCTGCCCCAAAGGTGATGCCGGTCCTTGGCCACCCAATCCAGAGCGATGACGATGCCCTCCGTCTGCGTCAGGTGTAGATCGCGGAAACCGGCGTCGGCGTCGATTTTTACCGCTTTCTGAACAAAGGTGTAGGGCCCCGAGTTCGGGTTGTACTCCGGCGGACCGATATCGACAGTAAATCTGCCCGATGCCATATCTGAACGCCAACGGCTCCTTCCCTCGCGTTGTTCCCGGTGGTCTCGTGCTGCACCGGCTGGCAAAACCGTATCGTCCGGCGCGCAAGCGCGTCAACCACGCGACGTGCGAGATCTGGCGAATATGCGCCGGCATCGCCGGAGACGGTGGCGCAGATCTGTCGGGCCACTAACGATAGTGATGAGCACCATGTTTACGCCATCGCGCTTTTAATCCCCGGTGATCTGGTGTGTGGGACCTGTTCGGCTGTCTGCTCGTCTGGCATCGCTATCGCGGCAAACTCGGCTCAAGGCGTGAATGGAACACCTGCCTCGATACCTTTGCCCCTACACCGAGCATGCCGTCGCGATACCATTTTTCGACACATTCGGTGGGCACCATGAATAGTTTTACGTTGGGGAAGTCGACAATGTCGGCAAGAATGAACCCTTTCACCGCTTGTAGTTTTGCAAGGAAGCCTTCTTCACCAAAACGCCGGCCAGAGCCGACCTGATTGGATGGGTTGAAATAGACGCCTCCTCTGGTGATTGAGCGAACCTCCCAAAGCCCTCCGTCAGGGTCCATCAGGTCATATCCAGCGCCCTCGGACGGCGCTAACGACCATCCCGGATTTTCCCATTTGAGACGACGCTCAATGATGAAGCTTACCCGCCGACCATCGGTCAGATACTCGCGCACATCAGCAACTGTGACCTTAAACGCTCGGGCGAGCTCCTGTTCATCCCACGTCATCGTAAAGCGAGATTGCATTCAAGTGATCCAAATTCTGTGTGCCGTGACGCCGAGATGACGTTGGGACATGTCGTGTTTGGAATTCACGATTTACCACCGACGCAAAAGCACAATACGATTCGTATTCGTCCCTTTAGCATTATTATCGACGCCCCAGCAGTTGGCGGTCTTGGTGAACGCCTGCTGATTGATCATGACGCCTAACCGGTCGAAGGGAAGACTTTCTGCGGCCCGCCATACGGCTTGCTCAAGTCGCACCGTGCCCCCCCGGACTTCTCCAACTTCGAAAGCCACATGCCCGTTGGGCCTTACAACGCGGGCCAACTCCGCCAGGGTCGATCTCACCATTGCCTCCCATGCTGCTTCAGTTCGATGCATGGCGATCTCAACTGCTGCCGCGTCGATCCCTGCGAACCAACAGCGCAGCCAGTTGTCCTGAGCATAATGGACGATATCGAGAAATGGCGGAGACGTAATGACGAGAGCAGCCGATTTGTCGGGAACATGTGCCATGCTCGAAGACGGGCCGGTCCCCAATATTGCAGGCAGATGCGTGGACGGTACACCGTCTCCAAGCAG
This sequence comes from Pseudomonadota bacterium, assembly GCA_021782435.1. Lineage (GTDB taxonomy): Bacteria > Pseudomonadota > Alphaproteobacteria > Acetobacterales > Acetobacteraceae > JAJXVA01. Next base: position 3,946 of record JAJXVA010000031.1, on the reverse strand, counting down.
CTGCCGTGTTTTTTTGATTATAATAGCGGCAATATCTCGAATTGGTGGCACCTGTTCGCGCTTTTGGTTGATCTTTATTTGGTTGGCGATGGACGTCGCTTGATTTGGTGGGAGCGTGTAGACCGAAAAGAACCCAGGCGAGTGCCCCGTTAGGCGGTTAATAGCCACCATGCGCAGCCAGTCAGTCGCGGGATCTGGCGTCGTGTTTCCAAGAGGCGCTTCACGGATAAGCCACTCCCGCAACGCGCACAGTCGCTGCAGGGTAAGGGGATGATAGAACGCGAGCAGATCGTCCCGCACCTCGTGTGCGGTGTCCCAAGTGACATCGTTGAGGCGGCGAACGACCGCCGCTAGCGGCGGCGGACCCATCCTTGGTCGTGTAAAAAGTAGCGATAATGGATTGATGTCGTTGCCCATCGGACGTCGACCCATTAGCGCTGCTTGGACTGGTGTGGTGCCTCGGCCCATGAAGGGATCGAGCACACCCTCTCCCGATACCGTCAATCGACTGATAAAAAATTCCGGTAGCTGAGGCTTGAAGCAAGCTCTGTAACTGACTTCGTGGATGCTGTGCGCTTGGCGTTGTCCAGCTGTCCAGAATTCATTTATTAGGTAAGGAATACCTTCAACGGTTGCCTCTTGGGTAGCGGTACCAAACGCGTTGAACTGACGCACGGATTGCAAGAACTCGCGCGAAGACATGGCGGGTTGAGGCGCAACGGCCTTGGCTTTCGATGCTGTCTTAGCAGCAAACAGCGGCAGGAAGTCGCTGTCGTTGGGGACCATGGCTGACCTAGGCATGAAGGCTCCGAATCGAGGGCATGAAGCAGCCGATGTGTCCCGACTATGGACCAACGGCGGCGAAGGGAAAGGCGGATCACGATGGTCCGCACGCGATCAGGCTAGGCTTGGACGAACGGACAATCTCATCACCTCAACAGGTGCCAGCCACGCTCCCCGACGGCCCGCGCCAAAAAGAGCCTCTACGCCATCCCGCTCGGCGCCGTACGCCGATCTTCCGTCGGCTTGCCGATCAGCCTCTCATACTCTCCCACCGCGACCACCGCCGCGCCCGAGCGTTTCGATCGGCACCGGGTCTGCGCGCGGTGTCGATGATCCGCCCAAAAACGTTCTTCGCCTCCTGTGCCGACATGGTTTTCATGGCCGATTTCCGTGGCGCTCTATCGTGCCATCTAGGACGAAATGGTTCTTTTCGCCAAGCTGTTCGCGCGCCCGGCCGCGCCGCGCGCCAGCCACGGATCGGTCTCAGGGCCATTGGCCCCAATGGGCCGCAACAGGATCGGGCGCCCGATCGTTTCCGGTTGACCCGGTTACCGGCGCAACCCGAAACGTCAATCGCGTTCCAATTCTGCCGTTGCCGGGATAGGCGCTTAGGGGGTGGCATGCTTGGCTCCGTCATGCTCACGGATCTGTTCCTTCGCGGCGCCACGTGCGGTGGGCTGCTGGTGCTCGGCCTTGGTGTGGCGTGCACCGGTCATTTGTCCCGCCGGGTAAGGCTAGTGGTCCCGCTGACCTGCGCGAGCCTGATCGGCTGGTTGATCACGGTGAGCCCGCCCGCCTGGTCGCTTTTCGGCATGATCGCGCTGCTGCGATGGGTCTCTTTCCCCTGTGCCGGCCTGTTCTGGTTGATGATCCGCACCCTGTTCGACGACCGCCCGCCGCGCCGGCTCGATTGGGCGCCGGCCTGCGCCCTGCTGGTCGTGCGCGGCGCGAGCGCGGCCAATCTCGGGCCGGTGCCGCGCGGGCTATGGTTTCTCGGCAATATCGGCGCCCTTTTGCTGGTTGGCCACGCCGCTTTTCTGGTCATCCGCGGCTGGCGGGACGACCTGCTGGAAGGCCGCCGCCGGCTACGGGGCGTGGTTCTGGGCGCCGCCGTCCTGTTCGCGCTCTGGCAAGGCATTCTCGGCATGGCCGGTCCGCCACTGCGCGCGCCCGTCATGCTGTTCGTGGACCGGCCCCAGGGTGTGGCGTTGTTCGGGGTTCTGCTGCTGGCGGTCAGCGTGCTGTTCCTCGAGGCGCGGCCCGCTCTGTTCGGCGCACGGGTCGCGCGCGTGGCCGAAAAAAAAGCGGTGGTCGCGCCGCGGTCTCCGGCGCCGCCGATAGCACCCGATGAGGCCCTGCTCGACCGGCTGCAAGCCACCATGGATGCTGGCGCGTGGCAGCGCGAAGGCCTGACCATCGGCGCGCTGGCCGACACGCTGCAAATGCCGGAGCACCAGTTGCGGCGGCTGATCAATGATCGGCTCGGCTTTCGCAACTTCGCCGATTTTCTCAACACGTGGCGGCTGGCGCGGGCCAAGCAATGCCTGTCCGATCCCGCCCGGAGGCACGAGACGGTGGCGGCGATCGCCTTCAGCCTCGGCTATGGCTCGCTCGGCCCGTTCAATCGCGCCTTCCGCGCCGCCACCGGAACCACGCCGACCGCCTGGCGCGCCGAGGCGCTGAAAGCCTCGCCGAATTCCTGAAAGCGTCGCCGATTTCGAAATCGGCGAGCCTGCGTCCGGCTTCGGCGAGACGGCGCACCGTTACTCGCGCTCCCGTTCGGCCGTTCATCCCAGGGAGTATGCCATGCCACAAATCCGTCGTCTTCGGCTAGGTTCCGTCATCGCCGCCCTGCTGCTCGCCGGCCCGTTGCCGCCGGCGCGGGCGCAAGCCCCCCTCACCCAAGCCAGCCCGCCACGCGCGATCCTCGCCGAAGCAGAGGCCATAGCCCCGGGCGGGATCGATGATCTGAAAACGGTCACGCTCGGCGGCGTCAGGCAATGGATCCACGTGCGCGGCAACGACCAAGCCAACCCGGTTCTGCTGCTTCTCCATGGCGGGCCGGGCTCACCGCTCATGGGCAAGAGCTGGATTTTCCAGCGATCCTGGGAGGATTACTTCACCGTCGTGGAATGGGATCAGCGCGGCGCCGGCAAGAGTTTCCTCCCGGCCGGGCAGCAGCAACCGACGCTGGAGCAGATCACGCGGGATACCGAACAACTGATCGACTGGCTCAGAGCCACGTATCACAAAAAGAAGATATTCCTTATGGCCCATTCCTTCGGCAGCGTCATCGGCGTTCGGGTTGCCCAGCACCGGCCAGATGCGCTGTATGCCTATATCGGCGTCGGCCAGGTGGTGAATGCCCGGGCGAATGAGGCCATCGGCTACCAGGAAACGCTGGCCAAGGCGCGCGAAACGGGCAATCAGGCGGCGATCCGGGCGCTGCAATCGATCGCTCCCTACCCGGGCACGGAAGTCACCCCGCACTTCCTGGCCAAGGTCGCGATCGAACGAAACTGGGATGTTGCCCTTGGCGGCATGCGCTATGGCCGCACGACCGACCCCGAGGCGGCCTTCTGGTCCCTCAGTCCCGATTATACGCCACAGGATGTGCGCGCGGCTGTGCTCGGCGAGCGGCTTTTGCCGATCGCGCTCGCGGCCCAGGTGATGGCGGTCGATTTCGATCGCATCACCGCCTTCAAATGTCCTGTTTTCCTATTCGCGGGCGCATCAGACCGTACGACGCCCGTCGTTCTGGCAAGGAATTTCCTTGCGCATGTTCGTGCGCCGATGAAGGCATTCTTCGAGATCCCGCGCGCCTCGCACGATGTCATGCTCGACGCGCAGGGGGTCATGCTGGTCGATCTCGTCACCGAAATTCGTCCGCTCGCCAAAAGTCATGGCGGTAATTAGAGCGCGATCGTCTCAGATCGACCCACGCACCGGGCCGATCTGAGACGTTCCTCGCCCTCTAGAACATAGTCTTGGAGGCTGACGAACGCTTCGGATCGGGTCGCGAAGCGAATCGACCCGAAGCGATCAGGCTCTAGGCTCTGTACCCATTGCGTCGACGCGGTGAGGTTTGATTCAAGCTCCTTGGGAGGGCTTGAGGCATGGCTGAGACGTTCTGGCTGAGTGACACGCAATGGGCTGCGATCGC
>JAJXVA010000030.1 GCA_021782435.1 Pseudomonadota bacterium | reverse complement strand
TGCTTTTTCTTCAGAAGAAGAACACTTTTTCTTGTGATTGCTGAATTTTACCGGAAGCAAAGGATCACGCGATGCAACTCGGCATGATCGGTCTTGGCCGCATGGGCGGCAATATCGTGCGGCGGCTGCTGCGGCACGGACACAAAGCGGTGGTGTACGACCAGGCGCCGGCGGCGGTGGCCGCCCTGGAGGCGGAGGGCGCCACCGGGGCGACGGACCTCGCGGCGTTCGTGGCGCACCTGGCGACACCGCGCGTGGTGTGGCTGATGCTGCCGGCCGGACACGTCACCGAGGCGATGGTGGCCACGATCGGGCCGATGCTGAGTGAGGGCGATATTCTGATCGATGGCGGCAACAGTTTCTACAAGGACGACATCAGGCGCAGCGCGATGATGCGCCAGCATGGCGTGCGTTACCTGGATATCGGCACCTCGGGCGGGGTATGGGGGCTGGAGCGCGGCTACTGCATGATGGTGGGCGGTGACGCGGCGGCGGTGGATCACATCGACCCGATACTGGCGGTATTGGCGCCCGGGATCGGCGAAATTCCGCGCACCAAGGGACGGGACGGCGCGCCCAGCCGGGCCGAACGCGGCTATATTCACGCGGGGCCGAGCGGGGCCGGGCATTTCGTGAAGATGGTGCACAACGGCATAGAATACGGGCTGATGCAGGCCTATGCCGAGGGGTTCGATATTCTCGCCAACAAGGGCAAGGACGTGCTGCCCGAGGCGGAACGGTTCGACCTCGATCTCGCCGATATCGCCGAGGTGTGGCGGCGGGGCAGCGTGGTGTCCTCCTGGCTGCTCGACCTTGCCGCCTCGGCGCTGGCCGAACAGCCGGGGCTCGAGACCTTCACCGGCATCGTCGAGGATTCCGGGGAGGGACGCTGGACCATAAATGCCGCGATCGAGGAAGCGGTGCCGGCGAACGTGCTTTCGGCCTCGCTCTATGCGCGGTTCCGGTCACGCGAGACGCATAGTTTCGGTGAGAAGATGCTTTCCGCCATGCGCTTCGGATTTGGCGGACATATCGAGAATTCCGGCACAAGGGTCGGGTGATCATGGCCGTGCAGGGGGCGTTGGCGCGGCGCATCCGGCTGCTGCTCGCGGATGTCGACGGGACGTTGCTGACACCGGACAAGGTATTGACGGCGCGGGCGCGGCAGGCGGTGGCGCGCTGGCAGGCGGCGGGGCTCGCATTCGCCATCACCTCGGGCCGGCCGCCGCGCGGCATGCGCAGCGTCGCCGAGCCGTTGGCGGTCACCACGCCGATGGCCGGTTTCAATGGCGGGGTGATCGTGGCGCCGGATCAGTCGGTGATGGCGGCGCGGTATCTGGCGGCGGCGATGGTCGAGGTGACCCTGCGGACCCTGCGCGACCATGGGCTGGATGTCTGGGTTTATGCCGGCGATGACTGGCATGTCGGCCGCGCCGACGCGCCGCACGTGGCGCGCGAGGCGGCAACCGTGGGCTTCGACCCGATCGTCGATGATGGCGCGACGGCGGCCCGGCCGCGCGTGGTCAAGCTGGTCGGGGTTTCGGACGACGCGGCGCGGATGGCGGCGGCCGAGGCCGCGATGCAGGCCACGCTGGGGGATGGGGCAACGGTGGTCCGGTCTCAGCCCCATTACCTTGACATCACGCATAAGGACGCCAACAAGGGGGGCGTGGTGCAGTTTCTGGCCCGTCATTACGGACTGGACCGGGAGGAAATCGCGACCATTGGCGATCAGGCGAACGACATTGCCATGTTCCGCGCGAGCGGGCTTGGCATTGCCATGGGCAACGCCGACGACCGGGTGCGGGACGCGGCCCATATGGTGACCGAGGGCAACACCGAGGACGGATTTGCGGCGGCGGTGGAAACCGTGCTGCGGGCGAGGGAATAGGACGCGATGAGCGAAGACTTCGATATCAGCGCGGATGCGGAGGCGTTGGCGCACCGCGTGGTGGAATGGTTGATCGGGGTGGTGGCGGCGCATCCGGCACCGGTGCGGGTGGCGCTGTCGGGCGGATCGACGCCGAGGCGGATGTTCACGCGTCTGGCCGCGCCGGAATGCGCGCGGCGGATGGATTGGGCGAAGCTTCATGTGTTCTGGGGCGACGAACGCTGCGTGCCGTACGACAGCACGGACAGCAATTATGGCGAGGCCAAGCGGCTTCTGCTCGACCATGTGCCGATAATACCCGCGCAGATTCACCCGTTCGATGTGACCCTGCCACCTGTCGAGGCCGCCCGCGCCTATGATGAACTGCTGCGCCGCAGCGCGCCGGATGGGCCGATATTCGCGGTGACGTTCCTGGGGCTCGGGGAGGATGGGCACACCGCCAGCCTGTTGCCCGGGCAACCCGTGCTGGAGGAGCGCGAGGCTTTGGCCGCGATGGTGGCCGAGGGGCGCCCGGAGGTACGGCTGACGCTGACCTACCCGGCGCTGGCGCGCAGCGAAATCGTGGCGTTTCTGGTCAGTGGCGAGGCCAAGCGGCCGATATTCCGCGACCTGCGCGCGGGCCTCGCCGATGTACCGGCGGCGCGGCTGCGGCCCGAGGGACGGCGGATATGGTTCGCGGATCAGTCGGCGCTGGGCTGAAGCGCGACCGCGTGGGCTGACATATCGAGGCTTTGCGCCGCCAGCACCTGATCGAGCGTGCGGGTTTCCAATATCATCGAGGTCGCGTCCCGCACATCGAGGAGGACGCGACGAATGGCGCAGGTCTCCTCGTCCAGGCAGTCGTCGCATTTGCGATAGGCGGTGCGGCTGGCGCAGGGGGTGAGCGCGAGCGGCCCGTCGATGGCGCGGATCACCTCGGCGAAGGTGATGGCGGATGGCGCGCGGCCAAGCTCATAGCCGCCGAACTTGCCACGATGGCTGAACACCAGCCCCGAACGCTTCAACTGCAACAGAATTTGTTCGAGGAATTTCCGCGGCACGGACGCGCGCTCGGCGATGTCGGCGGCCTGGGCGGGCCGGCCGTTTGGCGTCTCGCAGAGCACAAACAAAGCGCGCAGGGCGTATCGGGCTTTCTGTGACAGCATGCGCCTGACCGACGGTAAGATGCGACCCTAACCGCGCGCGGCGCGCGAGGCAATTCATGTTCGTTTGGAATCCCGCGGCGCGCGCGATCGGCGCGGGATTTTGTTGCGATCGCGCCGCCATCGCGACAGGTGCGTTGGCGGCGCGGGGCTTCAGAACAGCGCCTCGGGTAGCGCCATGGTGGCGGCTTTTCCGGATTTGATGGCGGCGAGCAGGGCACCGGATTGCGGCAGGACGCGCTCCATGTAGAAGCGCGCGGTGACCAGCTTGGCCTGGTAGAAACCGGCATCGCCGTTGGCGGCGGGGAGCTTTTCGAGCGCGATTTCGGCGCTGCGGGCCCACATGAAACCCAAAGCGACGAGGCCGAACAGGCGCAGATACTCAGTGGCGGCGGCGCCCGCCTCCTCGGGGTCGGCGAGGCCCCTGGTCGCGATTTCGGTGGTGGCGAGTTGCAGGGCGCCGAACGCCCGGCCGAGGCCCTTCACCATGGCGCCGAGTTCGGGGTGGTTGGACCGGGCCTCGATAAAGGCGGCGACGGGGTGGAAGAACTGGCGCAGCAGACGGCCCATGCCGGTGGGCAGTTTGCGCCCGACCAGATCGAGCGCCTGGATGCCGTTGGTGCCCTCATAGATTTGCGAGATGCGGGCGTCGCGGACCAATTGTTCCATGCCGTGGTCACGGATATAGCCGTGGCCGCCATGGACCTGGAGGCCGAGATTGGCGGCGTCATAGCCGAGATCGGTGAACAGGGCCTTGACGATGGGGGTCATGAGCGCGGTGAAGTCCTCGGCCGCGGCGCGGGTGGCTCGGTCGTCGGAGCGTTCGGCGATATCGAGCGCGCGGGCGACCCAGCCGGACAGGGCGCGGCAGCCTTCGGTGTAGGCGCGCATGGTCATGAGCATGCGGCGGACATCGGGGTGGACGAGGATGGGGTCGGCCGCCTGGCTGGGGGATTTGGTGCCGGAAAGGGCGCGGCCCTGGATGCGGTCGCGGGCATAGGCGACGGCGCTCTGGTAGGCGGTTTCGGCGACCCCGAGGCCCTGAATGCCGACGGAGAGGCGCTCGCTGTTCATCATGGTGAACATGGCGGCGAGGCCTTGATGGGGCTGGCCGACCAGCCAGCCGGTCGCCGCCTCGAAGCTCATCTGGCAGGTGGCGCTGCCCTTGATGCCCATTTTATGTTCGAGGGCCGTGCACAGCACGCCGTTGCGCGGGCCGGGCCGGCCATCCTCGGTCGGCAGGAATTTCGGCACCAGGAACATGGAGATGCCCTTGGTGCCGGCCGGCGCATCCGGCAGGCGGGCGAGCACGAGATGAATGATATTCTCCGTCAGATCGTGTTCGCCGGAGGAGATGAAGATTTTGGCGCCGGTTATGGCGTAGCTGCCATCGGCGCGGGGTTCGGCCTTGGTGCGCAACATGCCGAGATCGGTGCCGCAATGGGCTTCGGTCAGGCACATGGTGCCGGACCAGGTGCCATCGACCAGTTTGGGCAGGTAGGCTTGCTTGAGGGCCTCGCTCGCGTGGGCGGCGATGGCCTGATAGGCGCCGTGGGTGAGGCCGGGATAGAGGCTGAAGGCGAGGTTGGTGGCGCAGATCATTTCCTCGACCAGCTTGTTCACGCTTTCCGGCAGGCCCTGGCCGCCGAAGCCCGGGTCTGACGCGATGGCGGTCCAGCCGCCGTCGCGGAAGGTGGTGTAGGCGTGATGGAAGCTGGAGGGGACGCGGACCACGCCGTTCTCGAGCGTGCAGCCCTCGAGATCGCCCGCGACATTGCAGGGCAGCAGCACTTCCTCGGCCAGTTTGGCGGCTTCCTCGAGCACGGAGGCGACGAGGTCCGGTGTGACCTCGGCGAGCCCCGGGAGGCTGCTCAGCGCGGGTTCGGCGTGCAGTTCGTTCAGTACGAAATGCATGTCACGCAGCGGCGCCTTGTAGGTTTGCATGTCTCAGCCTCCGGTAGAAAAACGGATTGTTCGGGCGTGGCCATGGTTCCGCGTCGGTTCCGGCGGGACGCGGCGCGCGGCATACGGCTTGGTCATCTCAGTTCCTGAGGGGGCGGCCGGTGGTCAGGGTATGCTCGATGCGGGCCAGGGTTTCGGGGGTGCGCACGAGCCGCATGAACGTGGTGCGTTCCAGCGTGAGCAGATCCGGCTCGGTGATCGGGTCGATGAAATCGGCGTCACCGCCGGAGAGGGTTTCGGCGAGCGCGTCGGCCACCACCAGATCGTGCGGGGTGGCGAGGCCGCGTTTGGCGAAGCCGGCGGCGGCGAGGGTGAAGCCGGTGCGGGCGGTGGGGCCGGGCAAGGCATAGGTGGGGGGTTCGGGCGGGGTGTAGCCGGGAACGAGGGCCAGGGCGTGGGATTTGGCTTCGGCGAGCAGACGGTCGCGGTTCATGACGATGCGGTCGGTGGCGCGCAGGAAGTGCAGGGCCCGGGCGTCGGACGCGGATTTGGCGACGGTGGCGACGCTGACCATCTCGAACACTTTCGCCGGCGCCGGCATCGGACCGCGCGGCAGGGCGGGCTCGGCCTGCCAGCGGGCCAGCATTTCGGTGCATCCTCCCCAGGCAGGAATTAGACCGACCCCGCATTCGACGAGGCCGATATAGGTTTCGGCATGGGCGACGATGGCATCGGCGTGCAGCACGATCTCGCAGCCGCCGCCGAGGGCCATGCCGGCTGGGGCGGCGACGACCGGGAATGGCGCGTATTTCATGGCCTTGTAGACGGCCTGGCCGGTGGCGACGAGTTTTTCGATCTCGGACCAGGCGGCGATGTTGGCGGCGAACATGGCGAGGCCGAGATTGGCGCCCATGGAGAAATTGGCGGCATCGGTGTAGATTACCAGAGCCTTGAATTTCTGCGCCACCAGATCGATGGATTTTTGCAGCAGCGCGAGCGCCTCGGGGTCGATGGTGTTGGCCTTGCCGGTGAGTTCGAAGCAGGCGACACCCTCGCCGATATCCCACAGGCTGGCACTGGCGTTGCGCAGCACGGGTTTGCCGGCGCGTTTGATGTCGGCGAGCAGGAGCACGCCGGGGGCGCGTTCGCGCTTTTGCCAGGCGCCAGCGGGGGTGAGGCAGAACAGCGCGCCGGATTCGGTTTTGTAGAACCCCTGCCCTGAGGCGGCGCGGAGCAGGCCGGGCACGGGGATGCCGTCGGCCTCGAGATGGGGGATCAGCCAATCGACCCCGATCCGGTCGGCGAGTTCGAACGGACCCTGCTTCCAGGCATAGCCGAGGCGCATGGCTTCATCGATGTCGGCGAGGCTGGTGGCGGCGTCCGGCACCAGGGTCGCGGCGTAGGCGATGACGTGGCCGAGCACGGAGCGGGCGAAGGCGCCGAGTTTGCCGGGAGCCGAGAGCAGGGCGCGCAGATCACGCCCCGGGTGATCGAGCTCGGGCGCGCGGGGGCGGCGTTCCGGGCGGTATTCTCCGGTGGTGAGATCGAGCGCCTCGAGCGATTTGCCGCTGGCGGATTTACGCATGCGGTAGAATCCGGCGCCGGATTTGCGGCCGGTGCGGCCCTCGGCGATGAGGCGAGCGACCAGGGGAATATCCTGCCCGACGGCCTGAAACGCGTCATCGGCCGGGAGGGTTTGGCGCATGGAGTGGTTGAGGTGGGGGGCGAGGTCGATGCCGACGAGATCCATCAGGCCGAACAGGCCGGTTTTGGGCAGGCCGAGGGGCTTGCCGAACACGGCATCGGCCTCCTCGACGGTGAGGCCGAGACGCATGGCATCGCGCATGCCGCGTTGCAGCCAGAAAATGCCGAGCCGGTTGGCGATGAAGCCCGGGCTGTCCGGGCAGCGGATGGCGGTTTTGCCGAGGTGCTGGTCGGCGCAGGCGGCGACCCGGGCGAGCACGGCGGGGTCGGTTTCGGGCCCGGCGACGAGTTCAAGCAGACGCATGTAGCGCGGCGGGTTGAAGAAATGGGTGATGAGGAAATGCCGGCGCATGGCCGGATCCATGCCCTCGGTCAGGAGCGCGAGGGGAATGGTGGAGGTGTTGGAACTGACCGCGGCGTCGGGCTTGCGCACCGCGGCGAGGCGGGCATAGAGGGCCTGCTTGATATCGAGCCGTTCGATCACCGCCTCGATGATCCAGTCGCAATCGGCGAGGCTCGCGAGATCGTCCTCGAGATTGCCCGGGGTGATGAGGCGCGCGGCCTCGGGCGCCATGAAGGCGGCGGGCTCGGATTTGGCGAGGCGGGCGAGGGCGGCCTCGGCGAGGGCGTTGCGGCGCGTGGCGCCCGCCGGGACGATGTCGAGCAGGCGCACCGGAATGCCGGCATTGGCGGCCTGGGCGGCGATGCCGGCCCCCATGGTGCCGGCGCCGATGACGGCGATCTTGCGGATCGGATCGGTCATTGCGCGCGCTCCAGGACGGTGGCGATGCCTTGGCCGCCGCCGATGCACTGGGTGGCGAGCGCATAGCGGGCACCCTGGCGGGCGAGCAGGGCGGCGGCCTTGCCGGTGATGCGCGCGCCGGTGGCGCCGAGCGGATGGCCGAGGGCGATGGCGCCGCCATCGAGATTGACGGTGTCGGGGGCGAGGGAAAGATCGCGGATGCAGGCGAGGGACTGGGAGGCGAACGCCTCGTTCAGTTCGACGACGCCGATATCGGCGATGGTGATACCGGCGCGGGCGAGGGCTTTGCGGCTGGCGGCGACGGGCCCGATGCCCATGAGTTCGGGCGCGCAGCCGGCGACGGCGACCGCGGCGATGCGGGCGAGCGGGGTGAGGCCGTGCCGCGCGGCATAGGCTTCCGAGCAGACCAGCACGGCGGCCGCGCCATCGGTCAGTGGCGAGGACGTGCCGGCCGTGACCGAGCCCGCCTGGTCGAAGGCGAGTTTCAGCCCGGCCAGGGTTTCGCGCGTGGTCTCGGGGCGGATACAGCCGTCCTGCGCGACCTCACCCGATCTGGCCGGGATCGGCACGATTTCGGCGGTGAAGTGCCCGGCCGCCTGGGCGGCCGCGGCCTTTTGCTGGCTGGCGAGGGCGAATTCCTCCTGGGCGGCGCGGGAGATCTGCCATTTGCGGGCGACGTTCTCGGCGGTTTCGCCCATCGGCATGTAGGCGCCGGGAATTTCGGCGGCGAGGCGCGGGTTGGGCATCGGGTTGAAGCCCGTCATCGGCACGCGGCTCATGCTTTCGACGCCGGCGCAGAGGAAGGCGTCACCCGCGCCGAGCGCGACGCGGCCGGCGGCGATGTGGATGGCCTCCATCGAGGAGCCGCAGAAGCGGTTGACGGTGACGCCGCCAACCGATTGCGGCAGGCCCGCGGCGAGGCCGACCAGGCGGGCCAGGTTGAAGCCCTGCTCGGCCTCGGGGAAGGCACAGCCGAGGATGAGATCCTCGATGGTGTCGGGCGGGAGGCCGAGGCGCTGGACCAGACCCCGCACCACGGTGGCGGCGAGATCGTCCGGGCGGACGGAGCGCAGCGCGCCTTTCTGGGCGAAGGTGAAGGGGGAACGGGCATAACCGGCGATCACTGCGTGGGACACGGAATTGGGGCTCCTGGCCTGGCTATCAGGCGGCTTGTTCGGACTTGGTCAGTAATTCCTGCCGCAATTCCTTGCGCGACAGCTTGCCGACCGCGGTTTTCGGCAGTTCGGCGCGGATCTCGATCCGGCCGGGCTGCTCGATGGGCGAGAGCAACTCGCGGAGATGCGCCGCGAGATCGGTGATGGTGGCGGTGCTGCCCGGGCGGAGCGTGACGAAGGCCACCGGGGTTTCGCCGCGATAGGCATCCGGCGCGCCGACCACCACCGCCTCGGCCACGGCGGCGTGCTCGTACAGCGCCTCCTCGATCACGCGGGGATAGACGTTATAGCCGCCGCATATGATGACATCCTTGATCCGGTCGGTGACGAACAGATAGTTGTCGTCGTCGAGATAGCCAATATCTCCGGTGCGCAGGGCGCCGTCGATGAACACCGCGGCGGTATCGTCGGGGCGGTCGAGATAGCCCGCCATGACCTGCGGGCCGCGCACGCAGATTTCGCCATGACGGCCGGGCGGCAGGGGGGCGTGCGGGGGATCGAGGGCGCGGATTTCCACCACCGTCCAGGCCGCCGGCACCCCGACCGAACGCGGACGCACCACCCCATCGGGCGGGTTGCAGGTGACCAGCGGCGCCGCCTCGGTCAGGCCATAGCCCTCGACCAGGCGGGCGCCGGTGAGCCGCTCGAAGCGGAGCCGGATTTCCTCGGGCAGAGGCGCGCCGCCGGAAATGCAGACCCGGATCGAGCTTATATCGACGCGGGATTTTTCGGCGGCATTGGCGATGGCGGCATAGATGGTGGGGACGGCGTGCAGCACGGTGGGGCGGTCGCGCGGGATGGCGCGCATGATTTTGTCGATTTGAAACCGCGTGTGGAGTTGCAGTTCGGCGCCGATGGCGATGCCGGTGTTCAGCACCGCGGTCATGGCGAAGACGTGAAAGAACGGCAGCACGCCCATCAGCCGTTCCTGGCCGGGCCGGAGGCTGGGCATGTGGGCGGCGATCTGCAGGGCGTTCACGGCCAGGTTCGCGTGGGTCAGCATGGCGCCCTTGGGCACGCCGGTGGTGCCGCCGGTATATTGCAGCACGGCCAGTGTCTGGCTGGTGAGCGGCGCCGGGACGGGCAGGCCATAGGCGCGGCCGGGCCGGTAGCGAACGATGGCATCGGACCAGGCGGGGCGGGCGAGGACGCCCTTGTGCACCAGGGGCAGCGCCACCGCCTTGAGGCGCGGCAGGACGCCGGCCATGGGGCAGACGACGAGCCGGACGAGGCGGGTCTGGCCGAGCAGCGGCGGCAGTTTGTCGTAAATCGCCGCGAGATCGGGCAGGACCATCAGGGTGGTGTGCGAATCCTGGATCTGCTTGCGCAATTCGGCCGGGGTGTAGAGCGGATTGTAGTTCACCACCACGCCGCCGATGGTGAGGATGGCGTAATAGAAGATGGCCGAATAGGGCGTGTTGGGCAGGCAGAGCCCGATGCGCGTGCCGGGACCGGCGCCGAGCGATTGCAACAGGGCGGCGGCGTTGGCGACCTGGGCGTTGAATTCGGCGTAGGTCCAGACCCTTCCCTCGTAGCGCAAGGCGGGGCGGTTGGCATGGGCGGAGACGGCGTCACGCAGCAGGTGCGTCAGGATGAGCCGATCCGGGTCCGGCATGGGCATGGACATGACAACACTCCCCGGCTTTGTGCTGCCCCGATTTGAGGGGCGCGGCGCCTGCTGGGGTTGATGTGCCGGGTAACGACGGGCCGGGCAATTGAATCCCCTGCAGGTTGGAGTTGAACCGGCGCCGCAAACCGCCCTGCCCCGCCCGCTTGCCGCGCGGCGGCGGCGGCGAGCCTCGGGCCGTGGTCGCGATCCCGGATCGGGCGCGCGGGTCGGGCACGCGGATCGGGTGGGCGGGTCGGGCACGCGGATCGGGTGGGCGGGTTGGGCGGGCTATCTGGGCAAGGCGGGCGCGGCCTGCGCCACGGCCTCGACGAGCAACTCGCGCAGCCAGACATGGGCGGCGCTGGCGTCGGTCATTTCGTGCCAGATCGCGTCGAGCCGGATCGGCGGATAGTCGAAGGGGGGATCGAGCAGGACGAGGTTGTGCTGGTGGCAGGCGGCCTCGGCGAGGCGGCGCGGCAGGGTGGCTATCATGCCGGACGCCATGACGAGATCGGGCACGATCAGATAGTTGGGCACGGTCAGGGTTGGCGGCGTCTCGGTCATGGCCAGGGGGACGGCGTGTTCCCCCGACAGGCGTTCGATCCGGGTGCGGCGTTTGAGGCCGCGCTCATCGATGAAGCCGCTTTCGCCGGCTTCATCGAGCCCGGTCAGATCGACCGCGATGTGCGGGGTGGCGAGCAGGCGTTCGAGGGTGAGCGGGCCCTGGGTGAGCGGATGGTCGGGGGGGGCGACGATGGTTTCCCGGTCGGAGACCAGTTCCATGCGGCGGAAGCGGGGGGGCAGGGTTTCGAACCAGGAGATGGCGATATCGACCCGGCCGTTATCCATCTGCATGGCGAGGTCGAGGCGGCCGAGCGGAAATATGCGCAGGGTGACGCCGGGGGCCTGGCTGCGCAGAGCGGCGAGGAAGTGCGGCAGCAGGGCGACGGTGACATAGTCACTGGCGGCGAGGGTGAAGGTGAGCTCCGCCGCGGCGGGGTCGAAGGCGCTGGGGGCGAGGCCCACGCGCAGCAGCGCCAGGGCCTCGGCCACCGGTACCGCCAGGGTCTCGGCGCGTGGGGTGGGGCGCATGCCGGACGGGTCGCGCAGGAACAGGTCGTCGTCCAGCAACTGGCGCAGCCGGCCGAGCGCGTGGCTGACCGCGGATTGGGTGAGGTTCAGGGTGCGGCTGGCGCGCAGCACGCTGCGTTCGCGCATCACCGCGTCGAATACCAGTAGTAAGTTCAGATCGAACCTGGAAAGATCCACCCCGCCCCCGATCACCACCGGCAGATGAATACCATGCACTTCCGGCCTGAACAAAAACAAAGCGGAGATCGCTTGACCAGCCGGGGCGGAGTTCGGCAAGGCTGACGGGCTGAACAAAAAAGCGCCGCGCCGAAAACGGCAAGGCCAGAGTGGAGGGATGTCGCTATGTCCAAGTGTCGCAGCGCGGTGCTGGCCAGCCTCGGCCTGGTCGCCGGACTGAACGCGGCCAACGCCACCGGCTACGCGGTGCGCGAGGGCAGCGCCGACCAAACCGCCAACGCCTATGCGGGTGATGCCGCCAAGGCCTATGACGCGAGCACCGCGTTTGCCAACCCGGCCGGCATGACGCTGCTCGATCAGAGCCAGATCCAGGGGGACATCACCGCGATTCTGCCATCCTTCTCGTTCCAGGGCGCGGATTTCGTGGGGGCGGGCCAGACCATTTCCGGCAGCCAGGGCGGCAACGCGGTGGAGCCGGTGGCGGTGCCGGCCTTTTTCGGGGTTTACAGTTATTCGCACGATCTGAAATTCGGTATCGCCGTCAATTCTCCGTTCGGACAGCGGGTTGCCTATCCGGGCAATTTCGTCGGCCGCTACCAGAGCCTGGTGTCCAGCATCACGGATGTGGAGGTGACCCTCTCGGCCGCCTATCGGGTAACGCCCTGGCTTTCGGTCGGCGGCGGGCCGGTGATCGATTATTTCCAGGCACGGCTGACGCAGGCGGTGAACACCGGACCGACCGCCGCCCTGACGGGCGACCCCGTGGTCGACGTGCACGGCGACCCGCAGATCAATCCGGGGTATAATCTCGGCGTGCTGCTGACGCCGACCGACACGTTCCGGATCGGCGCCGATTATCGCTCACGGATCGATCGGTCGATCAATGCGGAACAGACGGTGAGCATTCCCGCCCTGATCAGCGCGCTCAGCCCGGCTACCGCCTATGAACTCTCGTTCTTGAATTCCCCGGTGACGACGGCGATCACGCAGCCGGATGATCTGACGCTGGGCGCCTACTGGCAGACCACGCCGCGGCTTGCGCTGATGGCGACCCTGCAATGGACCGACTGGTCGCTGTTCAATCATTTGACGGTCACGCCCAGCAACGGCCTGCCGCCGACCATTACGCCGGAGAACTGGCATAATACCTGGTTCGGCAGCCTGGGCGCGAACTATCGCATTCTGCCGGCGCTGATGTTGCAGACCGGGCTGGGCTTCGACCAGTCTCCGGTGGATACCGCCAACCGCACCACCCGCCTGCCCGACTACAACCGGCTGTTCACCGGGCTCGGCTTCACCTACACCCCGTACCGGAACGTCGATGTCACGCTCGGCTGGAACCATCTGTTTTCGGGTAGCGCGGAAATCAACAACTCCGCCACGCCGACCGCGGGCGTGATCATTGGCCGGTACAACAACCAGGCGGATACGGTGGCCCTGGGCGTCGACGTGAAATTCTAGGCGGCGCGCGGGGCGGGGGCGGCGGGCGCGGCCCCGTCAGCCATCGGCGCGTGGCAGCCAGGGCAGGGTCAGCACAGGGATGTCGTCCTCGGCGAGGGATTTCGCCTCGGCGGCGGTGACCTCGCCATAGATCGGACGGGTGGGTAATTCGCCCTCGTGCATGGCGCGCGCGGTCTCGGCGAATTTGATGCCGACATCCTCGGCATGGGCCTCGACCATGGCGCGCACGCGCTGCAACCTGGCCACCAGGGCGGCCGGCAGGGACGGCGCCGGTGGCGCGGCCGACACGGCGCCGGGCGCGGGCATGGGCGTGGGCGCGGGGGTGGGCGCGGGAATGGCGGCCGCCTGATCGGCGGCGAGGCCACGGGCCAGGGCGGGGGCCATCAGCGCCCGGGTTATCCTTGTGCCGCCGCATTGCGGGCAGGCGATCTGACCGGCGCCGACCTGGGACTCGAACCCGGTGATGGAGGGAAACCAGCCGTCGAATTCGTGCCCGGTGCCGCAGCGCAACGCGTAATGGATCATGGACCGGCGCCGGCGATGAGCGCATCGAGCCGGCCCGCCGCATCCAGCGCGTAGAGATCGTCACAGCCGCCAACCGGCTGGCCGTCGATGAAGATTTGCGGCACCGTGCCGCGGCCCGAACGGGCGATGGCCTGCGCGCGTTCCGGCGTGCCGTGCGGGGCATGGATTTGGCGGAAGGGCGCGCGTTTGCGCTGGAGCAGTGCCAGAGCATCGGCGCAATAGGGACAGCCAGGCTGGGTGTAGATCTCGATCACGGGCATGTTTGCGGCTCCGCCATGCAGTTGGCCCGGGTTTGCGATAAAGGCAAGGCGGTGGATGAAGGCCGTGATGTGGAACCCGGAATGGCTTGAAAATCGGTGAACGCGCAGGAAGGCCGCCCGCCCCCCGGCGCGGCAGCGGACGGCTTGCCGCAGCCGCTGCGGTTCTGGGCCCTGCTGACGTTGGAGATTGCCGTCGTCATGACGGTGCTGGATGGCGCGATCGCGAATGTGGCGCTGCCGCATATCGCGACCGTGCTGCACGCGCGACCGGCCAATTCCATCTGGGTGGTGAATGCCTATCAGTTCTGCCTGATGGTGCTGCTGCTGCCGGCGGCCAGCGCCGGCGAGATCGTTGGCTATCGGCGGGTGTCACAGACCGGCATGGGCGTGTTCACGGTCGCCTCGCTGGCCTGCGCGCTTTCGCCGACGCTGGGGGCGCTGGTGGCGGCGCGGGTGGTGCAGGGCATAGGGGCGGCGCTGCTCCTGAGTGTCAATTCCGCGCTGCTGCGCCATATCTATCCGCGCGCCATGCTGGGGCGTGGGATCGGGTTGCTGGCGCTGACGGTCGGGGTATCGGCCTCGGTCGCGCCGACCATTGCCTCGGCGATACTTTCCGTGGCGCCCTGGCCGTTTCTGTTCGCGATCAATGTGCCCTTGGGGCTGGCGGCCTTCGCCATCGCCGGGCGGACATTGCCGGCGACACCGCGCCACGTGGTGCGGTTCGATTATTTCAGCGCGGTGCTGTCGGCGCTCGGGCTGGGGTTGCTCGTGGTGGCGGTCGATGGATTGGGGGAGCGGGGGCGGGCCGGGTTCGTGGCGGGCTGCCTCGTGGTTTCGGCCGTGAGCCTGTGGCTGCTGGTGCGCCGCCAGCGGGCGCGGTCGGCGCCGCTGCTGCCGGTGGACCTGCTGCGGATTCCCGAGTTCGCCTTCGCGATTGCCACCTCGGTGACCGCGTTTCTGGCGCAGACCCTGGCCTTCGTCGCCCTGCCGTTTTTTCTGCAATACGGGCTGGGCCGCAACCAGGTGGCAACCGGATTGCTGATGACCCCCTGGCCGCTGGCCACCGGCATCATGGCACCCGTGGCCGGGCGGCTGGCGGACAGATATTCCGCCGGGATGCTGGCCGGACTCGGGCTTAGTGTGCTGGCCGCCGGGCTGGTGGCGCTTTCGACGGTCGCGGCTCATCCGGCCTGGGGGGATCTCGCCTGGCGCATGGCGCTGTGCGGGTTGGGATTCGGGCTGTTTCAATCCCCCAACAACCGGGCCATGCTGTCGGCCGCGCCGCATGCACGGGCGGGCGGCGCCAGCGGCATGCTGGGCACCGCGCGGACGCTGGGCCAGACCCTGGGGGCAGCGGTGCTGGCGTTGCTGTTCCGCCTTGGCGGCACCGGGGAGGCGCGCTTCGCGCTGGGCCTGGCCGCGGCGGTGGCGGTGGTGGCGGCGGGGGTCAGTGTTTCCCGGCTGGGGTTTCCGCGCCGCCCAGGCTGACGAGGCGGCTGGCTTGGGCCGGGCGCAGCTGGGGGTCGGGCACGCGCGCCGCGGCCAGACCATAAACCTCGGTGGCACCGGCGGACCGCAATGCGACCGCACAGGCCGAGAGCGTGGCGCCCGAGGTCAGGACGTCATCGATCACGACCACGTTCTGGCCGACAAGGCGGGGGACCCGGGCGGGGCGGACGGCAATGGCGTCGGACAGGGTCTCGGCGCGGGAGCGGGCGGTCGCGGCGCGCAGTTTTTCCGTGGCATGGGTTCGCACCAGCGCATCGGGCAGGAGGGGAAGGCCGGCGCGACGGGCCAGCGCCCGCGCGAGCAGCACCGCCTGGTTGTAGCCGCGGGCGCGCAACCGGCTTTGGTGCAGCGGCACCGCCACCACCAACGTCGCCTTGGCCAGCAGATCCGCGCCGGCCCGCTGCATCAGCGGGGCCAGAAACTCCGCGAGCCCGGTCTCGGATGCGTTTTTGAACCGAAGGATCAATGTCCTGGCCATGCCGTCATAGGCCAGGGCGCCGCGGGCGGCGGCAAACGGGCGCGGCTGGGCGATGCAGGTGGGACAGAGCCCGGCCGGACCCACGCGCTGGTCGCTGGGAAAGGGCACGCCGCAAACCCGACAGAAGGGCGGCGCGATGAAATGACAGGCCAGAAAGCATTCGGCACAGAGCTGATTGGGCACTGGCTGAGTGACCGCACAGCCGGGACAATGTGGCGGCAACAGAAAGTCGAGTGCCGCGACACTGGCGCGATACGCCAACGGAGAGAACCGGGAAAGCGGGTTCATGCCCGACATAATAGCGCAATGGTTGGGTTTTGAAAATATCGCCGTTTGCCGTCGCAACCCGCTTCGCGCTAGCGAGAGGCATGGATGCGATGACGGTTTTCGATCGGCACGCGGTGCGCCGGCACCGGGCGCGGGCCGCGCGGTCGGGCGGACTGGCGGCGGTGCGGCCGCTGCTGGACGAAGCGGCCTCGCGCCTGCTGGACCGGCTGGACGATACGAAACTGCGCTTTACCCAGGCGCTGGCGCTGGGCGGCCAGGGTGTGGTTGCGGCGCCCCTGCGGGCGCGGGGGATGGCGGTGGTCAGCGCCGAACTGGCGCCGATCGGGGGCACGTCGCTGCTGGCGGAGCCGGAATATCTGCCGTTCGCGCCGCGGAGCTTCGACCTGATCGTGGCACCGCTATGCCTGCATTGGGTGAACGACCTGCCGGGGGCGTTGGTGCAACTGCGCCGCGCGCTGCGGCCAGATGGGCTGTTTCTGGCCAGTTTGCCGGTGCTGGGAACGCTG
>JAJXVA010000227.1 GCA_021782435.1 Pseudomonadota bacterium | reverse complement strand
CCGGCGGCGACGATCTGGCCATAGGGGCCGGCGCCGCTTTCGCGCACCACGACCTGGGGCGGAGGGGTGGGTTGGTCCATCGGGGTCCTCTCCTGCGCCGGGCGGGGGGTGAGGGTGGCGCGTGGGGGAGAGGTAGCAGAGATTGGCCGGGGGAGGCGACGGGGACGACGCTGACGCCTGACACCGGCGCCGGGATGAAGCCGCGCCGATGCCGCGGGTGAGGCCCCGACGCAGACCGTCAAGCGTTGCTTGACGCGGCTTCGCATCCGGCCTACAATACCGCGCGTGATCCGGAGCTTCCGTAACAAGGCGCTGGCCGCCTTCTACGCGACCGGCAACGCAAGCCGGCTGAGCGTGCCGGGTACGGCACGGGTCGGACGGATGCTGCGGGTGCTGGCGGGGGCGAACCGGCCGGAGGATGCCAACCTGCCTGGCTATCACTTCCACGCCCTGCGCGGCGAGCCTCGGTGGTCGATCCGCGTCACCGGCAACTGGCGCATCACCTTCGGCTGGGATGGCGCCGACGCGGTGGATGTCGATCTGGAGGATTATCACTGATGACCGCGAACGCACCTGCCTGCGGCCTGCCGCCGATGCACCCCGGCGAACTGCTGCGCGAGGATGTCATTCCGGCGCTGGGGCTGCCGTTGGTCGAGATCGCGCGGCTGCTGGGTGTCTCGCGCCAGGCGTTGCACGCGATCCTGAGCGAGCGTGCCGCGGTCTCGCCGCTGATGGCGTTGAAGCTGGGCAAGCTGTGCGGCAACGGGCCGGATTTGTGGATCAACCTGCAAGTGCGGCACGATCTGGCACGGCTGGCGGAGGCGCGGCGGGACGAGATCGGCGCAGTGCCGACGTTGAACGCGGCGTAGGGGAGGCGAGGGGCGGCGGTCGACGCGCGGGATGTGCCCTGTCACCTGAGTTCGCAAGAACGCCTGCCCGGGCGCGCGCCTGCCGCCCCCCCCAACCGGCGTGAGAAGGGGCCGTTGCACCTG
The DNA here is from genome assembly GCA_021782435.1 of Pseudomonadota bacterium. Lineage (GTDB taxonomy): Bacteria > Pseudomonadota > Alphaproteobacteria > Acetobacterales > Acetobacteraceae > JAJXVA01. Next base: position 2,545 of record JAJXVA010000227.1, on the reverse strand, counting down.
GCAAAGTCAGAGCTTCGGCGCCGATGAGGGGGGCGAAGGCCGAGGGCGCCGCAAACTTGGCTATAGCGCTGCCCGCGAAGCCGGCCGACAATCCATTGGGCAGCCGTCCTAACGAGTCCGCGCGCGGGAGCATCTATGGAGGCTGGCTCCAGTCCAGCCACCGCGCGCCCCGCGCCTGCGGGGATGAATCAAGTTCCATGAGAAAGCAGCCACCCGCGGCGAGGGTGTCAAGAACCGTTCAGGCGCCCAAGAACCCACTTCGCCGCCCGCAGCGCGCGGTCGCTGATCCAAAATCCCCCAAAGGCGCCGAATCCCGCGACCCAGAGTAATATTACATCCCCTCCCCGAACCCGCCACAGCCACCACCAAACGGCGCCAACCATGCCGGCCGCCCCCCGACGACGCCCCACCACTCGGCTGTTGTCCACGGCTTCCCGGGTTCCTTGTCTATCATGCGTGCAGGCAGCGGCTTGGCGGCGAGGGCTGGTAGTGAAACGGGCGCCCCCTCTTCCGGGAGCCCCGCCCTGGCCGCCGCGCGTTTCCGTCTTCTGTCACGCCAAGAGAGGGCGCCAATCGCCGGGGACAGAAGAACGATCTCCGCCACGACGTTTGCAAGGTTGAACAGGCCGTAGATGTGCTGCACGGAGCCGATGCCGCTCCAGAACGTTGGCGCTCCGATGAACAGACCGAGAATTGCAACGAGATTGACCAAAACCGCCAGGGCAACCCATGCACTTGCGAACCAGGAAAGCGCCCTATCCACCCCCCGTCCCCCCTGTCGGCTCCCCCGCGGGCCACGCCGCGGCTCTCGCGAATGAAACGCTAAGGACGGTCCCGGCCCAATCAAGGTCCGGGATATCGTCCCGCGGCTCCAGCGCCATCCCAACTACCACGTACAGCCGAACGTGGCGCAGCAGCTTGAATAGTCCGTTGAGCCCGTTCGGTCCAGAGCCTCTCCTCCGTCTACAGTCATCAGCGCTGCCGCGGCGGTCTGAAGCGTTACAAGCGCACGGAGCCGCTCACCCAATTAGCAGCCGTTCCATCCCCGGATTGTCCGGCCATGACCGGACCGGCGGCCACAAGGCCGCTCAGAATCGCCGTGAACGCGAGCGCGGGACGCATTCCGCCCCGGGTACCCCAGATCAGCAATTACATTGATCTCCTTGCCCTCGGCACCACATACGGCCCATCCACAGCCCAGAAAGATAGCTGCAATGCCAGCCTACTACAGAGTGTGCTACAGGGAGAACTCCGATCCTTCGTATCCGTGCGGGCCGCAGGAGGACGCGGAGGCCGCAATTGTGCACTTCAACACATACTACGGCCCAACGGTGGGCAAAACATTCACGACACTACCAGCAGGCACCTTATGTCCAGACTACGCTCTAATCGAACAAGAAAGGAGACTGGAGGGTGATGGACAACGCGGGAGCATACATGATATAAAGTCTATACGTCTGTATGAAACGACACGTATATGCCAACCACTTTAGCCGGCTAGAACGATTGGGGCATCCTCGGATATTTCTCCCCCAATCCTAGCCGCCCGGCGCCGGGCGCGCGCTGTTGTCGCGCAGCCCTTGCCAATCGGCCGCGTCCGAGGGGACGATTCCCCCGGCAGCCATCGCAGCGCGCCAGGTCGTCAGGAAGCCGGCGAGATCGGCGCGGGGGGCGATCAGCCGCTCATAGCTCTGCCGCGACAGCAGCACGGCAACCTGCCGGCCCCGGCGCGTGATGCGGACCACTTCGCCGCCTTCGGCCTTTTGGACCAGACGGGGCAGCTGCGCCTTGGTCTCGGCGATGGAAAATTCAGGCATGAAGATGCGCCCCAGATGGCTATCTTGATAGCTGTCTTATCCACTGGACTGCGGAATTCAAGGAGACCCGCGGACAAACTTGGTCATTCCGGTGCAAACCGTCCCACCGCCGCCCGGCTCACCCCCCCGCCGCCCGCCGCGCCTCATACGCCTGCAAATGACACCACCCCGCCCGCAGCATCGGCGCCGCAACCCCGGCGGCACGCGCCCGGGCCAGCATGTCTCCCACCACATGCGCCGCCTCGGTCGGTCCGCCACGCTCCACGTCCCGCAGCATCGATGCGGCGAACGAAGACCCCCGCTCCGTCAGCGTTGCCCGCGCCGCCGCCAGCCGGTTGGGGCGGGAGGCATGGCCGGCCGCCCCGGCCGTCGCGTCCGCCTCGGCCAGCGTCTCCAGCATCAGCGCCTCCCCGTCCTCGGCGGCCATGATCTGGCCCACGTTGGCGCGCATCAGGCAGGTCATCGCGGCCATCGTCGCCAGCAGAACGAATTTCTCCCACATGTCCTGCAGCACGTCGTCGGACACCCGGCAGTCGAATTTCGCGCCCGCGGCGGCGGCGGCGAACTCCGTCACCAGCGCGCGCTGGCCCGGCCGGCGCACGCCCAGGGTGATCGCGTGCAGCTTGTTCAGATGCCGCACCTCCCCGCCCGGCGCCAAGGTCGCGGCGATGTGGCACAGCCCGCCCAGCACCGCCTCGGTGCCGAATTCGGTATCGAGCCGATCGAGA
>JAJXVA010000226.1 GCA_021782435.1 Pseudomonadota bacterium | reverse complement strand
TGTTCGCAAAGCTCAAGGATTGGCGCCGCGTCGCTACCCGCTACGACCGATGCGCCCACACCTTCATGTCGGCCATCGTGCTCGCGGCAACCATGCTGTTTTGGATCAATGAGTCCTGACCCTAGGCATGCCGAGCGGCGGACGGCACGTATCGTTCAGGGCGTAAAGGCAAATATGGTGCCGCAGCCATAGCCGTTGGGGCAAAGCGAACCGCCGCCGAGGGATGTGCCGAGCAGAGTGCCGCCGACCGCGATCAGGCTGGATTGGGAGGCGTCGGCACCGATGCTGGCCAGTTCCAATAGATTGGTCTCGGCGCCGGACACCGGGTTGATGGTAAACACCGTCCCGCCATCCCCGCCGCTGCCGGCTTCGGTCGTGCCGTAGAGCAGGCCGTCATGATACAGCAGGCCACCCATCGGATCGACGCCATCCGTGATCGAGGTGAAGCGGTAGAGGACGCGGGTGACACCCGTCGCGGGGTTCAGCGCGAACACCGTGCCGTAGCCGCCGTCATAACCCACGCCGCCATACAGCGTGGTTCCGAACAGGTCTCCATGTAGGTAAATCAAGGAGGCCGTCGGGGCGGCGCCGTCGAGGCCGCTGAAGGTATGGACCACGCTTTCGGCGCCGCTTTTCGGGTCGACCCGAAATACCGTGCCGTACGTGCCGCCGCTGGTTGTGGTGCCATAGAGCGTGCCGGCAACATCGATCAGGCTCGCGACCGGTTCCGCGCCGTCGCTGCCGCCCTGGAAGGAATGGATCACGCGCTCGGCGCCGGTGGCGGGATCGACGACGAACACCGTGCCGCAGCCGCATCGGCCATGGTCGCCCTGGCCACCATACGCGGTCGTGCCATAGAGCAGACCGCCGACATTCAGCAGCGCGGCCTGCGGCAATTCGCCATCGCCACCGCCGCGAAACGAATAGACGATGGTCTCGGCGCCGGTGCCGGGGTCCACCCGGAAAACCGTGCCATAGCCATGGGCGCCGCCCTTGTATGTGGTGCCGTACAACGCACCGCGGAACGCAATCGGACCCGCGAAGGGACCGGCGCCGTCGCTTCCTCCGGTAAAGGAATAAATCACGGTCTCGGTCCCGGTGACCAGGTCGATTTTGTAGATCGTGCCGAGATCGGCGGTGCCGCCGCCGCCGGTTGCGCCATAAAACGCACCGCCGAGTGCCACCAGATTGCCCGCGGGGTTTTCCCCGTCCGGTGGCACGGCGAAGGCGTAGACCAGCTTTCCCGCGCCCGCGACGGCCGGGCTCGCGCCTGTCAGGGTCGCAACCCCCAGAGCCGCGAGCAGAACCGAAAGCCTGCCGATCCGCATGGTGCCACGCCAGTGCTGCCCGAGTGGAAAAAAGCTACGGCCGGAACTCTCTGGCCGCAACGCATTTTTTCAGCTCAGACCAACCGATTTTTTGGTCATTGGATGCGCCACCCGAACGCCCCGACGCGATGCCCGACCTATTCATCGCGCCGCGGGCGTGAGAGCAGCGCGGTGATGGCGCCGGGCAGATCGAGGCGCTGGTCGAGCAGATCGGCGACGGCGCGGCAGATGGGCAGATCGAGGCCATGCGTATCCGCGATGGCGCGCAGGGCGGGGGCGGTGGCGCTGCCCTCGGTCACGCCATCGACGCTGGCGGCGGCGGTTTCGGGGGGGGCGCCACGGCCGAGCGCGAGGCCGAGGCTGAAATTGCGGCTGGCGGGGCCGGTGCAGGTGAGCACCAGATCGCCGAGCCCGGACAGGCCGGCGATGGTTTCCGCCCGGCCGCCGAGGGCGGTGGCGAGGCGGGCGAGTTCGGCGAGACCGCGCGTGATCAGGGCCGCGCGGGCGTTTTCGCCGAGACCCGCGCCGGTGACCGCGCCGGCGGCGATGGCCATGACGTTCTTGGCGGCGCCGCCGACTTGCACGCCGATCGGATCCTCGTTGCCATAGATGCGGAATTCGGCGGTCGCGAGACGATCGGCGATGGTGGCGCGCAGGGTGGCATCGGTGCCGGCGAGGACGGTGGCGGCGGGCAGGCCGGCGGCGATTTCGTGGGCGAAGTTCGGCCCGCTGAGGACGAGGCCGGGCAGACCGGGGTGGAGTTCGGCCAGCACATCGAGCAGCAGCATGCCCGATTGGCGCTCGATGCCTTTGGCGCAGACCACCATCGGCGCGTCGGCGGGCAGGGTTCGGGCGACCGCGCGGACGTGCTGGGCGGGCACCGCGAGCAGGCGCAGCCGGGCCGGGATGGCGCTGTCGGCGGTGACGAGGATTGGCGCCGGCAGGGGGTGGGCGGGCAGGCGGCGCGCGTGCCGCGTGGCGGCGAGTTCGGCGGCGGCGGCGGGGGCGCGGACCCAGAGCGCGCAGCTTGCGCCGGCGCGATGGGCCTGCAGGGCGAGCGCGGTGCCCCAGGCGCCGGCGCCGATGACCGCGACATCGACCGGCCCCGATAGCGGGCCTTGGCTATGGGTTGGCATCATTCCTCCGCCCAGCGTTCCACGAGACCGCCCCCGCCCGGACCGGCCAGCACCGGCACCAGCGCCGCGACGATGGCGGCGGCGGCGCTCTCGAACCCGTAGGGCGGGTTCAGCACCAGGAGCAGGCTGCCGGCAAGCCGGGTCGGGTCGGTGGGGGGTTGGCGCCAGAGACTGACCGCCAGCGCATCGGTGAAGCGGGTGGCGATTTCGTGGCGGAGCGCGTTCACGGGCGCCATGTGCTTGATGGGCACCCAGGCCGCGAGGCTACCGGCGGCGAAGCGGTGGCGCGCGACCGCCAGCGCCGCGACCAGGGTTTCGTATTCGTCGGCGCGTTCATAGGGCGGGTCGATGAACACCAGGCCGCGCCGGCTGGCGGGTGGCAGCAGGGCGCGCACGGCCTCGTAGCCGTCGCGGTGATGCACGGCGACGCGCGGGTCGGCGCGGCAGTGCCGGCGGAGCGCCGCGGCATCGGTGGCGTGGAGTTCGCAGCAGATCAGCCGGTCGTGCGGGCGCAGGCAGGCGCGGATCAGGTCGGGGGAGCCGGGATAGGTGGGGCCGGGCGGCGCGAGCGACAGGTACTCGGCCAGGGCGGGGGGATTGGCGGCCCACAGGCGGGCTATCCCGTCATGCCATTCGCCGGTGGCCAGGGCTTCGGGGCCGGTGAGGTCGTAGGCGCCGATACCGGCATGGGTGTCGAGCACGGTGGCGGCGGCGGGTTTGCGCGCGAGCGAGCGCAGCAACCACACGAGGAGCGCGTGCTTCAGGCAATCGGCGTGGTTGCCGGCATGGTAGGCATGGCGATAGTTCATGACCACACGCAGGGGGCCGGGTCGAGCGGCCAGCGCGGACGGGGCTCGAAATCGAGCGGATCGGGGCGGCCGACGCGCAGCCGCTCGATGCCGGCCCAGGCGACCATGACCGCGTTGTCGGTGCAGAGCCGCAGAGGGGGGGGGACCAGGACGAGGCCGTGGCGGTGGGCGAGGGCGGCCAGGGCCGCGCGGATTTCGGCGTTGGCGGCCACGCCGCCGGCCACCACCAGGTGGCGCAGGCCGGGGACGGCCTGGATGGCGTTGCGGGT
>JAJXVA010000225.1 GCA_021782435.1 Pseudomonadota bacterium | reverse complement strand
GGAAGTGCCCAACAGGGCGCCGATCCCCGCGGTAAGCGCCATCGCCAGCGCGCCCCAGAATGTGACGCGGACGGTGCCGCGCAGGATAGGTGCCCCTCCGGCCTGCGCGCCGATCGCGCCCAGCAGGGCCAGAAAGCAAAGCGACGCGGCGGACACGGCCGGCAGCAGCCAGGCGATCGGCGTCACGACGGCCATCAACAACGGCAGGGCGGCGCCGACGGCGAAGGTCGCGGCGGAGGTCAGGGCAGCCTGCACGGGACGCGCCGCCGTGACCTCGGAAATGCCCAGTTCGTCGCGCGCATGCGATCCTACCGCGTCCCGGGCCATCAGCTGACGGGCGACCTGCAACGCGAGATCACGGTCCAGTCCGCGCTTCACGTAGATGTCCGCAAGCTCCGCCTGCTCGAACGCTGGGTTGTCCAACAGCTCCTGGCGCTCGCGGGCAAGGTCGGCCTGCTCGGTGTCGGATTGCGAACTGACCGAGACATACTCGCCCGCGGCCATCGACATCGCGCCGGCGACCAGACCCGCCGCGCCGGTGATGAGGATATCACCGCGCGTCGCCGCCGCGGCCGCCACCCCGACAATGAGACTGGCGGTGGAGACGATGCCGTCGTTGGCGCCCAGCACGGCCGCCCGCAGCCAGCCGATGCGCGAGACCAGATGGTTTTCCCCGTGCAGGGTCAGGGACCGCATCCTTGTGCCTTCAGAACTCCGATGTCCGATCCGCTGAGAACCACGTCACGGCGGGACATCGCGTCGGCGCCGCTGCGTCGGGGACGCGTGTGGACCGGGACGGACACCGCCGCATTGATCGGGATCAATCGAGCGGCGGAGTCCTGCGCGGCGACGTCCCCGCCAGTGCCGGGCCGGCGCGGACGGTGTTGGACGTCCTGGCACAAGCTATGGATGCTCTCGTGCACCGGACCGGGCCGACTGCCCGTCTGTGCCGAATGCCATGTCGTCGTCGGCATGGGAGATCGTCGAGGCTTGCCCTGCCGCACACCATGCAGGCGGACCTTGGCGCTGTGGAAACGAAAGGGCAGCCACAGCGCCCCGATGGGAAGCGCAAAGCAGGCACGAAATACCGTTCAGGGAATACCGACGGGAGCTGTTACGGGGGCTCCGTATGCGTACCGAGCCGTTTGAGCGGCCGCTCCGTGATGACCTACGCTGCCATAGCGACGGGCGTGACTTGCCCGCTGGTCTGGCGCTAAGCCGCATCATGCAGCCTACATTGCGTCAGGTGACGGCCGCTATCTGGGCATATGCCCAATATGGGGCACAAGAAAGAGCCATCATCGAGCATATCCCGTCCTCTTGCCTTAGAAAGCGGCATACTGTACGCTTTCAGCGTCACCCACGGGGCTTCGGCGCCATGCAGATCGGCGTATTCATCCCTATCGGCAACAACGGTTGGCTGAACGCCACCACCTCGTCCAATATAAGCCGAGTTTTGCCCTCAACCGACGCATCACCGAGCGGACGGAGCATCACGGGTTCGACTTCGTCCGTTCCATGATGAAGTTGCGCGGGTGCGGCGGCCCGAGAAAGTACCGGAACCACAACCTCGAACCCTTCGCCCTGATGGCCGGCCTCATCGCCGTCACAATCCGCATCCGGCTGTTCGCTTCGGTAGCGGTCCTCACCCTGCCGCCGCTCATCGCCGCACACATGGCGGTCACCATCGGTTCGAGCTCCGGTGGCCGGTTCGGGGTCAATATCGTCTCAGGCTGGCCGGCGGCGGAATACGAGCGGATGGGACCGTGGCCCGACAGGGCGCATGTCGCGCGCCGCTACGACTACTGCGGAGAATACGTGCAGGCGATGCAGGAAGCCTGGTCTACCGGACGGAATATCGCCGCCCTGGTCCTGGTGGTGGTCATTGCCGACGAGATCGACGCCGCGGCGATCGCCAGGTGGGAGCAACACAAGACCGGCACCGACCACCAGGCATTCACATGGCGCCGCGCCCAGACGAGCGCCGAGGTGAAGGCCCAGACCGATTCCACCGCCGAGCGCTTCCTGCGCCCCGAGAACCAACTGCTCACCCACATGCCGACCCTGGTGGGCTCCTACGCCACTATCGCCGGATTGCTCGATACCATCGGTGCTATGCCGGGCGTATGTGGTGGCATACAGAGCTTCGACGGTTTCGAGCGCGGGGTGGACCGATTTGGTACCCGCATCCAGCCGTGCATGCAGTCACGCGCCGGCGTGGTTGCGGGCGTTTCCTGATCCTGCCGGCGCTGTCGCAACAGGAGCCGTGCCGTGCCCGATCACGATGCCTTGCGGCCCACGGAGCTGCATTATCTGTCGATCGCCGCGGCCGCGCGGATGCTCGCGCGGCGCGAGATCTCACCGGTGGAACTGACCCGCGCGCTGCTCGACCGGATCGCCGCCATCGATCCGCAGCTCAATGCCTTTTTGCTGGTCACCGCCGATCGCGCGCTCGACCAGGCGCGCGCGGCGGAAGCCGAGATCATGGCCGGCACCTATCGCGGCGCGTTGCACGGTATCCCGATCGGCCTCAAGGATGTCTATTGCACGAGGGGGATCCGCACCACCGGGCATTCACGCACCCGGGCGGACTTTGTTCCCGATTTCGACGCGACCACGGTGCGGCTGCTGGATCGAGCGGGCGCGGTCCTGCTCGGCAAGCTCGCCACGCATGAATTCGCCCATGGCGGCCCGTCCTTCGACCTGCCCTGGCCGCCGGCGCGCAACCCCTGGGCGCGCGATCACGCGACCGGCGGCTCCTCCAGCGGATCGGGCGCGGGGGTGGCGGCGGGATTGATGCTGGGCGCGCTCGGCACCGATACCGGCGGGTCGATCCGCAACCCCGCCGCGCTATGCGGGATCGTCGGCCTGAAGCCGACCTATGGGCGGGTCAGTCGCTATGGAGTCTGGACCAACTCCTACAGCTATGACCATGCCGGGCCGATGGCCTGGACCGTGACCGATTGCGCATTGATGCTGCAAGCCATCGCCGGACACGACCCGATGGACCCGGCCAGCGCCGCCCGCCCCGTACCCGACTATGCCGCCGCGCTGACCGGCGATATCCGCGGCCTGCGCGTGGGCGTGCTGCGCCATCTCTATGAGCAGGACATGCAGGTGGCGCCGGCGGTGCACACGGCGATGGATGCCGCGCTGGATGTGCTCCGCGGCCTGGGTGCGGTGGTGGAGGAGGCGCGGATCCGCCCTGCGCAGGACTATTACGATGTCAAGATTGCCGGCGCGGAGAGCGAGCTTTACGCGGTGCACGAGTCCGATCTGCGCACCCGGCTCGGGGCGTTCGGCGAAGATTTCCTGGGCCGCTCGCTGGCCGCGCTGCTGATCACCGGCGCCGATTACGTCCAATCCACCCGCGAGCGGCGGGCGATGATCGCGGAGATGGCGCCGCTCTATGCACGCTACGACGTGCTGGTGACGGCGGGACCTGGCCCGGCGCCGCGGCTCGACTCGTGGCGGACGATCGCGTTCTGGCGCACGCCCTCGCTCGCCACGCCGTTCAACGTGACGGCGGGGCCGGCGCTTGCG
>JAJXVA010000224.1 GCA_021782435.1 Pseudomonadota bacterium | reverse complement strand
GCCGGAATTCCAGTTCACCGCGATCGGCCCGACCGGGGAGATGACTTCGGGGATCATCGAGGCGCCGGATGCCGAGACGGTGATCGCGCAGCTGAAGCGGCGCGGCAGTATTCCGGTCAGCGCCGGGCCGGTGAGGGCGCAATCCTTCCTTGAGAACCTGCTCAAGCTGGAATTCGGCGGCGGCAACCGGCTTTCCCGGTCGGACCTCGCCAACATGACCCGCGAATTGTCGATCATGCTCGGCGCCGGGCAGGATCTGGACCGGGCGCTGCGGTTTCTGGTGGATACCGCGCGCAACCCGCGTGTGGCCGCGATCATGACCGATTTGCGCGACGCGGTGCGCGATGGCAGCCCGCTGGCCAACGGGCTGGCGCGGCACCCGCGCAGTTTTTCGCGCCTGTATATCGGGCTGGTGCGCGCGGGTGAGGCGGGGGGGCAGCTCGGCCCGACACTCGAGCGCCTGGCGGAGTTGCTGGAAAAACAGAACCGTATGGCCTCCAGCATCACGTCGTCGCTGGTGTATCCGGCGCTGCTGGTGGTGGCGGCCACGGGATCGATCGTGTTTCTGCTGACTTACGTGCTGCCGCAATTCGTGCCGCTGTTCCAGCAGGCGGGGGCCTCGCTGCCGCTGGCCACGCGCATTCTGATCCTGACCGGGCATATCGTGTCGACTTACGGGATATGGCTGCTGGTGCTGCTCGGATTGCTGGGGCTGGCCGCGGTCCAGGCGATGAAGCGGCCCTCGGTGCGGCTGCGGGTGGACCGATTCCTACTCCGCCTGCCGGTGGTGGGCGGGCTGATGCGCGAGGTGATGGCGGCGCGCTTCACGCGCACGCTGGGCAGCCTGCTGATCAATGGCGTGCCGCTGATCGGGGCGCTTGGCATCACCCGCGAGGTGATCGGCAACCGCGCCGGGGAATTGGCGGTGGACCAGGCGACGCGCAGCGCCAAGGGGGGCGCTGGTCTTTCCCGGCCGCTCGCCGAGGCGGGGGTGTTTCCCACCCGCACGGTATATTTACTGCGGCTGGGGGAAGAAACCGCATCGCTCGGCCAGTTGTCGCTGCGTGCCGCCGACATCCATGAGGAAAAGGCCCAGCTCGGCATTCAGCGCCTAGTGGCGCTGATGGTGCCCGCCATCATCATCGTCATGGGCGGCGCCATTGCCTTCATCATCAGCGCGCTGCTGCTGGCCATGCTGAGTTTGAACAATCTTGCGACATGAGCGCCCGAACCCGGCCGCGCCCGGCGGGTTCACCCTGATCGAGACGATCGTCGTGCTGGTCGTTCTCGGCCTGATGGCCGGGCTGATCCTGTCGCGCGGCCCGATGCGAAGCCCGGTGGTGGATGTGCGCGCCGCCGCGACCGATGTGATGGAGGCGATGCGGGTGGCGCGCGCCCGGGCCATTGCCGCGGACCGGCCGGTGGCGCTGACCCTGGCCAAGGATGCCACCGCGTTCCGGCTGGATGACGACAAGCCGGCGGCGTTTCCGCGCGGGGTGACCGCCAAGCTGCGGTTCGGCCGCGCCCATGCCCGCGCGCTGCTGTTTCTGCCGGATGGCAGCGGCAGCGGTGGCACGGTGGTGCTGGCCAATGCCCGCGCCCGGGCCGAGGTGACGGCCAACTGGCTGACCGGGCGGATTGCGGTTACCGACAAAGCCGTGACCGAAACGCCATGACCGGCATGGCCGCCCTGCCGGTTCGGGCTGCCCCACCGCCGGACCGGCGGGCGGGGTTTACCCTAATTGAGGTGCTGGTTGCCTTCGTGCTGGCGGCTTTGGCGCTCGGTGTGTTCTATGAGGGCACGGTCGGCGGTCTGTTCGGCGCCAGGACCGCGGGTATGTATGAGGAAGCGCTCAGCCTTGCCCGCTCGCATCTCGCGGAGCTTACCGCGCATGGCGCCAAAACCCCGGTCAACGCCGCGGGCGAGGATGGCAAGGTTTTCCATTACCGCATCGTGGTGACGCCGCTGGCCAGCCAGCCCCTGGACCGCACCTTGCTCGAGCAGGCCAACAACCGCCCCGCCAGGGTCGAGACGCTGTTTGGCATAAGCATCACGGAATCCTGGAAAGCGGGCCGTCACCGGCGCGAGGTGCATTTGCTGGGCGAGGCGCTGGGCCTGCAGGCGGGCGCGCAATGACCGCGGCGCGCGGCGGCCGGTGGCTGGGGCGGGATGCCGGCTTCACCCTGCTGGAGATACTGGTCAGCCTGGCCATTTTCGCGGCGATTCTGGCCGGGCTGGCGCAGGGGGTGCATTTCGGCCTGACCGCCTGGAACACCGAGCGGGCGCTGATCGCGCGGAATGCCGAACTGGAAACCACCGACCGCGTGATCCGCACCTTGCTGACCTCGGCCTCTCCGGTGGGCACGGCGGATCAGCCAAGCCTGGTCGGCCGTCCGCATGATGTGAGTTTCGATACCTGGTTACCGCCCGGCGCGCCGGTGCGCTGGACCCACCGCGCCCTGGTGTCGATTCTGGTCAGGCACCATGCTCTGGTGTTGCGCTGGACCGAGCAGCCCCATGCCGCCCTGATTGGCGCCCCACCGCCGCCGCATCAGGAAATGCTGCTGCCTGGTGTGGCGAGTCTCGATGTGAGCTATCAGGACCAGACCGGGGTGTGGAGCCAGACCTGGACCGTTGGCGATTTGCCGGCTTTGGTCAGACTTCATTTAAACTTTCCTGAGAAAGCGCATCGTCGTTGGCCTGACATGCTGATAGCGCCGCGGCGCGAGGCGGCGAACGGCAACAATGAGTGATCCCGACCATTCCCCCGGTTTAAGCGGGCGCGAAACCGCGCTACAGGCGTAGCCGGATCGAAACGACGGAGGCATGCGGGTGCGGCCCGGTGCGGCAAGCCAACACGGCTCTGGCCAGAGCGGCCCCTGGATGCGCCATTCCGGCGATTCGGCGCCGTGGCCCCGCGCGCGCCGCGGGGCTGACCCTCGCGCGCGGCCGGCGCCATGATGGAAACCTTGCGCCAGATCTGGGCGTGGTGGCGGGACCGGCTGCTGGAATGCCTGCCGGGCCAGGGCGAGCGCGCGCGCCACAGGCTGACCGACGGCTTCGTGATCACGGCCCTCGACGCGGGCGTCCCGGAGACCAAGGCGCGCATGATCAGGCTGGAGGCGCGCCAAGCCGCGGTCGAGGCCGGCGCGGCCGTCCCCGCCGCCGCGCTCGCTGCCGCCCAGGCGCTCGACGCGCGCTTTCTCGTCGACGGAGAGCGCATCCTGGCGCTGTGCGCGGACCCCTTGCCCGCGGCGGCGCTCGCGGCCGACGCCGCGCTCGCCGCGCTGCTGGCTCAGCGCGCGGGCTTCGAGCGCGGCGGCTGGCGCTTCCTGTTCCGCTGCGCGAGCGCCTACGGCGCGCGCACGCTCTACGACTACGTCGCCGTGCGCTGACGCGATGAACGCGACCGTATTCCTCTTCGACGTCGACAACACGCTGCTCGACAACGACCGGGTCACCGCGGATTTGCGCGCGTTCCTGGGCGAGAAGTTCGGCCCGGAGATCGAGGCGCGCTACTGGAGCCTGTTCGAGGCGCTGCGAG
>JAJXVA010000223.1 GCA_021782435.1 Pseudomonadota bacterium | reverse complement strand
ATGTCGCGCAGCGCGAGAATCTGGGCCGCCCGCAGCTTGCCCGCGCCGAGTCGGCGCTGGCGGACGGGGAGAGTTTCGGGGCCGCGATACCCGCCTTCATCACGCCCGAATTCGTGCGCGAGGAGATTGCCCGGGGGCGCGCGATAATTCCCGCCAATATCAACCACCCGGAACTGGAGCCGACCATCATCGGCCGTAATTTCCTGGTGAAGATCAATGCCAATATCGGGAATTCCGCTGTCACCTCGGGGGCGGCCGAGGAAGTGGAGAAACTGGTCTGGGCGATACGCTGGGGCGCCGATACGGTGATGGACCTCTCGACCGGGCGCAATATCCATAACATCCGCGGCTGGATTCTGCGGAATTCCCCGGTGCCGATCGGGACCGTGCCGATTTATCAGGCGCTCGAGAAGGTGGATGGCGAACCCGATAAGCTGACGTGGGAGGTGTTCCGCGACACGCTGATCGAGCAGGCCGAGCAGGGGGTGGATTATTTCACGATCCATGCCGGGGTGCGGCTCGCGCATGTGCCGCTGACCGCCAGACGCGTGACCGGCATCGTCTCACGCGGGGGGTCGATCATGGCGCGCTGGTGCCTCGCGCATCATCGCGAGAGCTTTCTGTATGAGCGGTTCGACGAGATCTGCGATATCATGCGCGCGTACGACGTTTCGTTCTCGCTCGGGGATGGGCTGCGCCCCGGCTCGATCGCGGATGCCAACGACGCGGCGCAGTTCGCGGAGCTGGAGACGCTGGGGGAGCTGACGAAAATTGCCTGGGCACGGGGATGCCAGGTGATGATCGAGGGGCCGGGCCATGTGCCGATGCACAAGATTCGCGAGAACATGACGAAGCAGTTGCGCGAATGTGGCGAGGCGCCGTTCTATACGCTGGGGCCGCTGACGACCGACGTGGCGCCGGGCTATGACCATATCACGAGCGCGATCGGGGCGGCGATGATCGGCTGGTACGGCACCGCCATGCTGTGCTACGTGACCCCGAAGGAGCATCTCGGCCTGCCCAACCGCGACGATGTGAAAACCGGTGTCATCACCTACAAGATCGCCGCCCATGCGGCGGACCTGGCCAAGGGCCACCCGGCGGCGCAACTGCACGACGACGCGCTTTCGCGGGCACGCTTCGATTTTCGCTGGCAGGACCAGTTTCATCTGGCGCTCGACCCCGATACCGCGATCGCGTATCACGACGAGACCCTGCCCAAGGAGGCGCACAAGACGGCGCATTTCTGTTCGATGTGCGGGCCGAAATTCTGCTCGATGAAAATCACCCAGGATCTGCGCGCCGATGCCGAACGGATGGAAGGAATGGCCCTCAAGGCCGAGGAATTCCGGACCGGCGGTGGCGAACTGTACCGGGAAGTGGAGGCTTAACTTCCCACCATGGACCCGCTGGCGGTGCTGGATGCAGTCGGCAGCCTGCCCGACGAGGATATCGACCTCGCCGAGGCGGCGCTGCATCTGGGCCGGTTGCACGCGCCCGACGCCGACTGGCTGGCGGGGCGCGCGCACCTGACGGACATCGCGCGCGCGATCGTGGCCGCGGCGCGGGCGCTGGCGGACGATACGCTCGAGGCCCGGGCGCTGGCGCTGGCGGAGGTGCTGACCGGGAGCTTCGGCTATCACGGGGACAACGAAACCTATGACGATCTGGACAACGCCAACCTGCTGCGCGTGATCGAGCGGCGGCGCGGCATGCCGGTGGCGTTGGGCATTTTGTGGCTGCACGCGGCCGAGGCCGCGGGCTGGGAGGCCGCGGGCATAGACATGCCCGGGCATTTCCTGGTAGAATTGCAAGGTGCGGGAAAAACGATACTGCTGGACGTGTTCGATGGCGGCGCGGTGCTGGACGGCCCGGCGCTGCGCAGCCTGGCGCGGCGCGCCGCCGGACGCGACGTGCCGCTTTCGCGCCTGCTGACGGGCATGGACAAGCGCGCCGTGCTGCTGCGGCTGCAGGCCAATATCATTCGCCGGCAGGAATCGGCCGGCGCCTACGCCGATGCGCTGCGCGCGACCGAGGCCGCGCTGCGCTTCGCCCCGAACGAGGCCGGGCTTTGGCACGAGGCCGGCGCGTTGCAGGAAAAACTCGACATGGTGGCGGCGGCGCTGGATTCGTATCAGCGCTTCCTGGCCGCCGATCCGCCGGCGCTGCTGGCGCGCAAGGTGCGCATCAGGCTGGACGCGCTGAAGGCGCGGCTCAATTAAAAAACCCCGGGATACGCCGTCATGAAACTCAAGGTCGCGGTGCAGATGGACCCGATGGCCGGCATCGGCATCGCGGGCGATTCGACCTTCGCGCTGATGCTGGAGGCCCAGGCTCGCGGGCATGAATTATGGCATTACGAGGTGCGCGACCTGTCCCTGATGGAGGGCGGCGGCGGTGAGGCCGGGCGCCTGTTCGCGCTGGCCCACCCGGTACGGGTGCAACGGGTGATCGGCGATCATTACCGGTTCGGGGAACGCGCGCGGGTCGATCTCGGCGGGTTCGACGTGGTGCTGATGCGCCAGGACCCCCCCTTCGACATGGCCTATGTCACGGCGACACACCTGCTCGAGCATATTCACCCAAGGACCCTGGTGGTGAACGATCCGGCCGGGGTGCGCAACGCGCCGGAGAAGCTGCTGGTGACGCATTTTCCGGAATTGATGCCGCCGACGCTGGTGAGCTGGAACCTGGAGGAAATTCACGCCTTCCGCGCCCGCCACGCGGATATCATCGTCAAGCCGCTGTTCGGCAATGGTGGCGCCGGTATTTTTCGGATACGCGCCGATGACGAGAATTTCGCGAGCCTGCTGGAGATGCACTTTTCGCGGTCCCGCGAGCCATTGATGCTGCAACGCTACGAGCCCGCGGTGCGGGCCGGCGACAAGCGCATAATTCTGATCGAGGGGGAGGCGATGGGCGCGATCAACCGCGTGCCGGCGGCGGGCGAGGCGCGCAGCAACCTGCATGTCGGCGGCCGCGCCGAGGCGGTGGCGCTGACCGCGCGCGACCGGGAAATCTGCGCCGCCATCGGGCCCATGCTGCGCGAGCGCGGCTTGCTGTTCACCGGCATCGATGTCATCGGCGACTATCTGACCGAAATCAATGTGACCTCGCCGACCGGCATCCAGGCCATTCATCAGCTCGGCGGCCCGGACTTGTCCGGCGCCATCTGGGATGCGATCGAAAGCAGGAGAGCCCCCTCTGCTTCTGGAAAAAACGAGGGAAAAGTCCCGCGCTGAGACGCCACTGCCACGCCGTCATTGCGCGGCGCCAATCGTCAGCGCCAGACCATCGCCCGGTGCCTCGGCCAGCCGCCGCCGTTCGCGCGCCGCGGCTGGCACGCCCCACCACGCCTGGCAGCCGAAATCCCGGCAGCAGCGCCAGAATGCGTGAGCGCCAGAATACGTGAATACTAGAATACGGGAGCGCCAAAGTAATTAGGCTCAGGACCCATTAAAATCCTTGCGCCGACGCGGTGATGGGTGATTCTGAGGTGGCGGAGGTGCCCCGTATGAGTGACCTGTTCCTGCTTTCAGAATCCGAACTACGCCTGATTGAGCCGTAT
>JAJXVA010000029.1 GCA_021782435.1 Pseudomonadota bacterium | reverse complement strand
CGGGCTGACGACGCCGCTGATCACCACCTCATCCGGCGCCAAAATGGGCAAAACCGCCAAGGGCGCGGTGTGGCTGACCGCCGGGCGGCTGAGCGCCTACGAGTACTGGCAGTTCTGGCGCAACGTGGAGGACGCCGATGTCGGGCGCTTCCTGCGCCTGTTCACGGAATTGCCGCTGGAGGAAATCGCGGTGCTCGAACGGGCCGAGGGCGCGGCGCTCAACGCGGCGAAAAAGCGCCTGGCGACGGCGGCCACCGCGCTCGCGCACGGCGAGGCGGCGGCGCTGGCGGCCGAGGAAACCGCCCGCCGCACCTTCGAGCAGGGCGCGGCGGCCGATACGCTGCCCGGCATCACCGTGCCCGAGGCCGAACTGGCGGCCGGTCTCACGCTGGTGAGCCTGCTGGTCACGAGCGGCCTGTGCGCCAGCAACGGCGAGGCGCGGCGGTTGATACGCGGTGGTGGCGCGCGCGTGAATGACGTCGCGGTCGCCGACGAGGCGCATAGGGTGACCCTGGCGGCGCTGCGCGAGGGCGCGGTGAAACTTTCGGCCGGAAAAAAGCAGCACCGGCTGGTGCGGATTGGTTGAGGCCGGAGAATTTCTTCTTTTCGTAAAGAACAAGAAGAAATCATTCCGCGTCCCGAGACATCGCCGGCCAGTGCCGGGGCGTCCCGCGCGAATGCCGCCGGAGCCGCCCTGCCAGGGCACGGCCAAGGCGCCCGTGGCGTCATGACCGCGCTCGACCACGCCGCCGCCTTCCTGCGCGCCGGCCAGCCGGCCGAGGCGGTGCCGTTTCTGCGGGCCGCCCTGCGGGAACGTCCGGGCGATGCCGGGCTGTGGCACGATCTGGGTGTCGCGTGCCTCGAATCTGGGGATACGCCGGCCGCGATCGCGGCGCTGCGCCGGGCGCTGGCACTGCGCCCCGACTTCGCGGATGCCGAACTGCGCCTGGGCATCGCGCTCGAGCGCGCGGGGGAATACGCTGCGGCGTTGCGCTGCTATGAGGCCGCCGCCGCGCGTGACCCCAAGGCGCTCGACGCGCGCTATCGGGCCGGAGAATTACTGGAAAGCCTGGGCGACACGGAAGCCGCGGCCGCGTCGTTCCGGCGGGTCGCGCTCGAAGCCGGCGCCCGAACCCTGCTCGGGCGCATGGCGGCGGCGCGGGCGCATTGGCGGCAAGGCGACCATGCGGCGGCGGAGCGCGGCTTCCGGGCGGCGCTGGCGCTGAGCCCGGATAATGCGCTGGCGCTGGAGAGCCTGGGCCTCGTGCTGACCGAAACCGGCCGGTTCGACGCCGCCCGACCCATCCTGGAAGCCGCGGTGGCGCGGGATGCCGCGCGCTCCGGCCTTTATTATGAAATCGCCCGGTGCCGGAAGCTCGGCCCGGCCGACGCCCCCCTGGTGGCGGCCATGCGGGCCGCGCTCGCAGCCCCCGGCCACGATCCTTTACAGCGCGCGCGGCTGTGGCTCGCGCTCGGCAAGGCCGAGGAGGATGCCGGTCTGCTGGCGGCGGCGATGCGCGCCTATGACGCGGCGGCCGAACTGCGCGCGGCCTTCGCGCCGTTCGACAGCGCGCGCTTCACCGCCCGCATCGACCGGCTCATCGCCGCGTTCCCGCCTGGGCGGGTGGCGGCGGTGGCGGGCGCGCCGGCGCGCCCGATCCTGATCGTCGGGCTGCCCCGGTCCGGCACCACGCTGGTCGAGCAAATTCTGAGCGCGCATCCCGACGTCGCGGGCGGCGGCGAATTGCCATTCTGGAACGCTGAGGGTCTGGCCTGGGAAGCCTCCGGCGCCGGCGACCCCGAGCCCCTGCTGGCGCCAGCCGCCTCCGCCTACCTCACCCGGCTGGGGCGGATCGGCAAATCCCGCGTGACCGACAAAATGCCGCTGAATTTCCAATGGCTGGGGCTCGCTCTGGCGGCTGTGCCGCGCGCCATCGTGGTGCATTGCCGGCGCGATCTGGCGGCGACCGCGCTCTCCATCCATCGCACCCATTTCAACCCGCGCCTGCCGTTCCCGACCGGCGGCGCGGCGCTGGTCGCCTATTGCCAGGATTACGCGCGGCTGATGGCGCATTGGCGCGCGGTGCTGCCGCCCGCTCGGCTGGTCGAACTCGATTACGAAACCCTGGTGGCCGCGCCCGAGCCGACCATCCGGCAGCTGCTGGCCGCGTGCGGGCTCGACTTTCATGCCGGGTGTCTGGCGCCCGAGCGCAACCCGCGCGCCCTGACCACCCCAAGCAAGTGGCAGGCGCGCCGGCCGATCGAGGCGGCCCCGGCGCGGGACTGGCGGCGCTTTCTGCCGTTGATGGGAGATCTGCGGACCCTGACAGAGGGCTGATGTCGTTCTGACAACGACCTGACCATTTCACCAAAAAAACATCAAATTACGAAAACAATACGATAAGAGTAACAAAAAAACTCCATCTACGACACATAACGGAACTTCATTACGAATTTCTGAAAATTCATTTAACCCAACTGTCATCGCTCCGTGCGGGTTTCCCACCCATCGGCCGGAGCACATTGCGCCCGGCCAATACACAGGCACAGCAGGGATACACAGCAATGAGATCGGCGATCCTCTATGGTCCGCTTTGCGGACTTATGGCTTTGGGCTTGTCCCAAGCCGCCTTTGCCCAATCGCAGTATTTCCCGACCTACCAGGTCGGACCGCAGGCGAACGGCACCTACCTCATGTCGACCGGGCAGATCGTGAACCCATATGGCACGACGGTCATTCTCGGCTCGCCGGTGCGCGCGAAAGGGGTGGCGTTGAACCCGACCAACCCGAACAGCGCCGCCGTGCTGAACATGGGCGCCGCCCAGGCGGTCGAGGTGATCGACCCCGCCAACGGCAAGATCGAGCAGCTGTATTCTCCGTTCGGCGACGCAACCGGCAGCTTCACCGGCATCACCTACACGCCCGATGGCAGCAAGCTGCTGTTCAGCCAGGACGACAGCCACGTGGCGGTGGCGAGCGTCGACCCCTCCACCGGGCTGCTGAGCGATCTCGCCCAGATCTATGTGCCGCCGAGCCAGGCCTATATCAACTGCAAGGGTATCACCGTCGGCCTGCCGACCGTGCCGCTGAACCAGGCATGCGGGCAGTTCTATTCCGGCAACACCTACACCTCGAACCCGGGTGGCATCGCCATCACCCCCGACAGCAAGACCGCCTATGTTCTTCTAAACGGGAATAACACGCTGCAGGCGATCGACCTGACCGCGAACCCGCCAGTGACCAAGGGCACCCAGATTCGCGTTGGCAATGCGCCGAACGCGGTGGTGCTGAATGGCAACTATGCCTATGTCAGCAACGAAGGCGGCCGGGCGGCGACGTCGAAGGATTTCACCAACGTCTCCAATGGCACGCCCATCGTCGCCAGCACGCAAAGCGGGCAATCGATCACCGGCACGGTTTCGGTCGTCGATCTGACCAAGAATGCGGTGGTCGCGAGCATCAATGTCGGGTTGCACCCGACCGGCATGGCCATCTCGAACGGCATGTTGTATGTCTGCGACACCTCGAGCGAAGCCATTTCGGTGGTCGATCTGGTCACCAACAAGGTGGTAAGGAATATCAGCCTGGCATTGCCGTTGCCGCTGAAAAACTCCAGTTTCGGCGCCGAGCCGACCAATCTGGTGATCGTCGGCAGCACCGCTTATGTGACCCTCTACACCGTGAACGCGATCGCGGTGGTCGACCTCAGCGGCGCCTCGGCCAACCCGGTGCTCGGCTACATTCCCACCGCCTCCACCCCGGACGGAATTTCCTATGACGCGACGCATAACCAGCTCGTCGTCTCGAACGACAAGGGTGTCGGCACCTGGGGTTCGCTCGCCACGCTGCACGGCGTGACCGGCTACAACACCCACCACGATACCGCGACCGCCAACCTGATCCCGATCCCGAGCAGCTCCGAGCTCGCCACGCTGACCGCCCAGGTGAAGCAGAACAACCATTGGGACCTGACCAGCAACATTTTCGGCGCCTCGGGCGGCAACCCGAATACGACGCCGGTTGCCATTCCGAAGCGGATCGGCGATCCGTCGCTGATCAAGCACGTGTTCTACATCGTGCGTGAGAACCGCACCTACGACCAGGTTCTGGGCGATGCGAAAAAGGGCAACGGTGATGCGTCGCTCGCCGTGTTCGGTGGCGTCGATACGCCCAACGTGCACCAGCTGATCAAACGTTTTCCTCTGCTCGACAATTACTACAATCCGTCGCGCCAATCGGCTGATGGCCATAATTGGATGATGCAGGCGATGGCCCCGTACGAGGACGATATCCAGTCCCCGGACTGGATCCGCAGCTATCCCGCCAATTCCTTCGACGCCGATGCTTATCAGCCCAACGGCTTCCTCTGGGCCCAGGCCGAGAAAGCCGGGCTTTCGGTGAAAATCTTCGGTGAGGATATCGAATACACCGGCTACAGCTTCCTGACGCCCACCGGGTCGACCCAGGAGCCAAGCTGGACGGATTGGTACAACGACAGCCAGAACTTCGAGAACCACAAGGAAGGCACGCTGTATTACGAAACCACCATCAGCAATCCCTCCGAAATTCCTTCGCTGCAATATGCATCGGTCGCGCATTATCCGAACTTCGACCTCAACATCCCCGATCAGTGGCGCGTCGATTTCTGGGCCCAGAACTTCCAGAACGACCTCAAGAACGGCACGGTGCCGACGCTCTCGATCATCTGGATCATGTGCGACCATACCGGTGGGCCGCCGAACGTGAACGCCGAGCAGGCCGACAACGACCTCGCGATCGGCCGCGTGATCGACTATATCAGCCACAGCAGCGTGTGGCCGAGCTCGGCGATATTCATCTCCGAGGACGACGCCCAGGACGGTGTCGACCATGTCGATGGGCATCGCAGCCCGGGCTACGTGGTCAGCCCCTACACCAAGCAGTTCACGCCGGCGTTCCATACGTTCTACACCCAGGTGAACATGACCCGCACGATCGAGCAAATTCTCGGCGTCCCGCCGATGAACCAGTTCGACCTGACCGCGACGCCGATGTACAACCTGTTCACCAACACCCCCAACGATGCGCCCTGGACCCATGTGGCCAACCAGGTACCGCTGAACGAGGGCGTGAATATCTCGGCCGCCGACATGACGCCCGTCCAGGCGGCGTGGCATCAGTTCAAGCTCGAGATGTTCAAGGGCAAAATGCACAAGGCCGACAGCGTCGATCCCTACACGCTGAACCATTTCGACTGGTATGACGCGACCGGCTACAAGCGTCCCTATCCGGGCGAGAAAACCGTGCGTTGGCCGAGCGATTTCGCCAGCCGCATCAAGACCCCCGGCAGCGACGGCGACAACGACTGAACCAACCCTGACCCGGCTGCGGCACGGCGTCTTTCCGCAAGGAAAGGCGCCGTTGCCTTGTCCGGGGTTGTGCCGCGCGCGGCGCTGCCCCATATACCGCGGCGATGCAGCGTCGCTTGCCACAGGCTCCGCTGTCGGATGGCAGTGCCGTTTTCCTGGATATCGATGGCACGCTGCTCGACATTGCCGTGACCCCCGATGCCGTGATGGTGCCGCCCACATTGCCAGACCTCCTGCGTCGCCTGGCGGTGGCACGAAACGGTGCGCTGGCCTTGATTTCCGGCCGCCCGATCCTGGATATCGACCGCATGTTCGGGGCGGGAATCGCGGTCGCGGCCGAACATGGTGCGGTGCTGCGCGACGCCGGGGGCAGAATTCTGCACACCGCCCCGACCGATCCCGCCCTGGCGGCCCTCGCGGCACCGTTGCGCGCGCTGGTGGCGCGCCATCCGGGGGCGCTGCTCGAGGAAAAGCAATTCGGCTACGCGCTGCATTGGCGCCGCGCCCCGCATTGGCGCGACGCGCTGGTGGCAACCGCCGGGCGCCTGACGGCGGACCAAACGGCGCTGATTCTGCTGCCGGCCCATGCCGCGCTCGAAATCCGTCTGCGCGGCGCGGACAAGGCGACCGCCTTGGCCCGCTTCATGGCGGAGGCGCCCTTCGCCGGGCGGGCGCCGGTATTCATCGGCGATGATATCACCGATGAACCGGCCATTGCCTGGGCCGAGGCGCATGGCGGTCGTGGCCTGCACGTGGCGCGGGATTTTTCCGGCGGTCCGGAAGCGGTCCGGGCCTGGCTCGCCATGAGCACGACCCGCGCGGAGACATGACATGAACCGGCCTCCCCCGCACCCCACCCTCGATCTCGCGGTGATCGGCAATGGCGCCATCGCGTCGTTGCTCGACCGCAACGGCACCCATCTCTGGTGCTGCTGGCCGCGGCTCGACGGTGACCCGGTTTTTCACGGGCTGCTGGGGCCGGAAGGCACGTCCGGGCAGTTTTCCGTCGTACTCGACGGGCAGCGCACCGCCACCCAGCACTATCTCCCGAACAGCGCCATCGTCGAAACGATTCTCGCCGACGACGCCGGGAATTCCCTGAAAATCACCGATTTCTGCCCGCGCTTCCGGCAATACGGGCGGGTTTTCCGCCCGCCGATGCTGATCCGCCGCATAGAGCCGCTATCCGGCATGCCGCGCGTCACCATGAGCCTGCGGCCCAGCTTCGCCTATGGCGCGCAGGCGCCGACGCCGATTTTGGGCAGCAACCACATACGCTACCCCGGCGAGGCATTCACGCTCCGCGCCACCACCGATCTGCCGCTCGCGCATCTGCTGCACGAGAAAAGTTTTTCCGTGCTGCGGCCAGGCACGGTGGTGATCAGCGGTGACGAACCGCTGACCGACTCCCCCGATACGCTGTTCACGCGCTTCCACGCCGAAACCCTGAGCTACTGGCGCACCTGGGTGACCGATCTCAGCGTGCCGTTCGACTGGCAGGAGGCCGTCATCCGCAGCGCCATCACGCTCAAGCTCTGCGCCTATGACGATACGGGCGGCATCGTCGCGGCGCTGACGACATCGGTGCCCGAGGCGCCGGGTACCGGGCGCAACTGGGATTACCGGTTCTGCTGGCTGCGCGACAGTTTTTTCACGATCGCGGCGCTGAACCGGCTATCCGCGACGCGCACCATGGAAATGTTTCTCGGCTTCGTGCTCGACACGGTCGAGGGCGGCGGGGCAGGGGAATTACCGCCGCTCTATCCCATGGCGCCGGGCATGCCGGTCGACGAATACATCGCCACCCACCTGCCCGGGTTCGGCGGCGATGGCCCGGTGCGGATCGGCAATGGCGCCGCGTCGCAGCGACAGAACGATGCCTATGGCGCCATAATCCTGAGCCTCGCGCAATTATTCGTCGACCAGCGGCTTTCGGTGCGCGGGGATACGACGCTCTACAAGCGGCTCTGTCCGCTGGGCGAAATCGCCGAGAAGGTAGCGCTGCAGCCCGATGCCGGAATCTGGGAATTCCGCGGCATGCAGCGCGTGCACAGTTTTTCCGCCGCCATGTGCTGGGCGGCGCTTTCCCGCCTCGCGCTGATCGCGCGCGCCATCGGCCGTGAAGCCGATGCCCAGGACTGGGCGGCGCGCGCCGCAACGCTGCGGGCCGAAATCATGCGGCGCATCGTCACCGCCGAGGGCTGGCTTTCCGGCGTGCTCGACCGCGACGTGCTCGATGCCTCGGTACTCATCCTGCCGGAAATCGGTTTCATCCGCGCCGACAGCCAGGAGTTTCTCAAAACGCTCGATATCGTCGCGGCGCGTCTGGTACGGGGCGGTTTCGTCCTGCGTTATGAGGACGCGGACGATTTCGGCACGCCGGAAACGGCCTTTCTCCTGTGCAGTTTCTGGTATGCCAACGCCCTGGCGCTGGCCGGCCGGCGCGACGCGGCGCTCGATCTGTTCGAGCGCATATTGGCGGTGCGCAACCATGTCGGCCTGCTGTCCGAGGATCTGGCCTGGGCGGCTGGCGGCAAGCCCGCGCGGCTGTGGGGGAATTTTCCGCAAACCTATTCCCAGGTCGGGCTCATTCTGTGCGCCATGCGCCTGTCGCGAACCTGGGAAGATGGGCTATGGCGCGCCTCGTAATCGTTTCCAACCGGGTCCCCAACCGTGACGAGCAGGCGGGGCCGCGGGCTGGCGGGCTGGTCGCGGGGCTTGCCGATGTGCTGGCGCCGGGCACGTTGTGGTTCGGCTGGTCCGGCCAGCGTGCCGATGTCACCAGCGGCGCGGTCCGCGAGGTCGAGCAGGCCGGCATCACCTACGGCGTCATGGATCTGGGGGACGCGGATTATCGCGCCTATTATCTCGGTTTCGCCAACGGCACGCTGTGGCCGCTGTTTCACATGATGCCGGCACTGACGCGGTTCGAGCGTGAGGAATATACCGCCTATCGCGCGGTGAATCGTGCCTTCGCCGCGGCTCTTATGCCCCTGCTCCGCCCCGATGACGTGATCTGGGTGCACGACTACCAGTTGCTCTGCGTCGCGCAGGCCCTGCGCGAGCTTGGCGTCACCAACCGCATAGGCTTCTTTCTGCATATTCCCTTTCCCGCATCGTCCCTGTTCGAAATTCTGCCACCCGCGCGGGAACTGCTGGCCGCGCTGACCGCGCATGACCTGATCGGCTTCCAGACCGAGTCCGACCGGGAACATTTTCTTCACGCCATCGCGCGGCTGCACGTGCCGGGCGCGGATCTCGCTTGCCGCACGGTGGTCACCCCCGCCGGCATCGACCCGGCCGGCTTCGCCGCCCTCGCCGCGCGGGCCAGCCGCCGGGTGGAGGCGCGGCGGGTGGTCGAAAGCCTGGTCGGCCGCGCCCTGATGATCGGGGTCGACCGGCTCGACTATACCAAGGGCCTGCCCGCGCGTTTTGATGCCTTCGGGAAATTCCTGGCCCGCTATCCGGCGCATCGGCGGCGCATAAGCTTTCTCCAGGTGGCCGCCCCCTCGCGTGAGGAGGTGGATCGCTACCGCGCCCTGCGCGAGGAACTCGACAACAAGGTCGGCGCCGTCAATGGCGCCTACTCCGATTTCGACTGGGTGCCGCTCCGCTACATGGCGCGCACGGTCAGCCGTGGTCTCGTCGGCGGCCTGTACCGCATAGCCCGCATCGGGCTGGTAACGCCGCTGCGCGACGGCATGAATTTGGTTGCCAAGGAATATGTCGCGGCCCAGGACCCGACCGACCCCGGGGTGCTCATTCTCTCGCGCTTCGCCGGCGCCGCCGACAGCCTGACCGACGCGCTGATCGTCAACCCGCTCGATGTGGACGGCATGGCCGAGGCGATCGAACGGGCGCTGACCATGGACCTCGCGGAGCGTCGGGCACGACATGCCGCGTTGCTCGCCGCGATCGAGAAAACCTCCGCCGCCGCCTATTGTCGAAACTTTCTCGCGGCACTCGTCGCTGTCGGGCGCGTGGCCCCGCCGCCCCTCCGCCCCGCCTCCGACTGAGCGCGGCCGGCCGCGTCAGGGCTCGGGTGACGAAGCCTGCCGGTAGGGCGCGAAGCCCGCCAGCGCCGCCATATCCGCGGCGACCTGCTGTTTTTCCTGCTCAAGGAACCGGGATACCGCCGCGCGCAGGCCGCGATGGGCGATGAAATGGGCGGAATGGGTGGCGGCCGGCAGGTAGCCACGCTGAATTTTGTGCTCGCCCTGGGCGCCGGCCTCCACCTTCGCAAGCCCGTGCCGGATAGCGAATTCGATCGCCTGATAGTAACAGAGTTCGAAGTGCAGAAAAGGAAACTCCCCGTCACTGCCCCAATTGCGGCCATAGAGCGTGTCGCGGCCCATCAGGTTCAGCGCGCCAGCGACCGGCCGCCCGCCGGCGCGCGCCAGCATCAGCACCACCTTATCTCCGAGGTAGCGCGGCAGAAGGCTGAAGAATTCCGGCGTCAGATAGGCACTGCCCCATTTGCGGTCGACCGTCGCGGTATAGAAGCGATAGAACGCCGCCCATTCCGCCGCGCCGATCTCCCCGCCGCGCAGGGTGATGAATTCCAGCCCGGCCTGGGCGTCGCGGCGTTCGCGGCGAATCTGCTTGCGCTTGCGTGACGCCAGCGCCTCGAGGAAGGCATCGAAATCGGCGTAGCCCGGATTGGCCCAATGAAATTGCACGCCGGTGCGGGTCAGCCAGCCGGCCTCGGCCAGCGCGGCACTTTCCGACGCCTGGCAGAACGTCACATGCACCGACGACAGATCGAGCCCCGCACAGGCGCCCTCCAGCGCTTCGGCCAGCGCCGCGATCGTGACCGGCGCCCCCGGCCGCACCATCAGGCGCGGTCCCGGTACCGGGCTGAACGGCACCGCGACCTGCAATTTGGGGTAATAGGCGCCACCCGCCCGCTCGAACGCATGGGCCCAGCCGTGGTCGAACACATATTCACCATAGCTGTGAGACTTGGCGTAGCACGGCGCCACCGCCAGCACGCGCCCGGCCTCGTCGGTCAGTGTCAGGTGCTGGGGCAGCCAGCCCGTGCGCGGACCGGCCGAGCCGCTATCCTCGAGCGCGCTCAGAAACGCGTGGCTGACGAACGGATTATCCGCCCCCGCGCACGCGTCCCAGGTCGGGGCGGCAATCGCCGCGATGCTGGGATGAAGGGTCGCGGTGAGGCGGCGTTCCGGCATGCCCCCGATATGGCCCGCCGGCCGGGGCTGAAAAGGTCGCGGCCGGTAGCGCCGCCGCGCGGCGGCTTCCGCGGCCCCGAAGCCCCTCAGCCGCCCCGTCGCCGCCTAATCGGCCGCCACCTCGAACAACCCCTCCACCTCCACCGGCGCATCGGCCGGCAGCACGGGCACGCCCACGGTGCTGCGGGCGTGGCGGCCGGCCTCGCCAAAAACGGCCACGGCGAGGTCCGATGCGCCGTTCATCACCAGCGCGAGATCGGTGAAGCTCGGCACCGCCGCAATGAAGCCCCCCAGGCGCACCACCCGCCGCACCGCGCCCAGGCTGCCCAAACTCGCGCGCACCTGCCCGAGCAGATTGAGCAAGCATTGCGCCGCCGCCTCCTTGCCGGTGGCCAGGTCGACCGACCCGCCCAGTTTGCCGGTGGCCATCAGCGTGCCCGCGCGCAGCGGCAACTGGCCCGAGACGAACAGCAGCGCGCCGCTGCGCACCGTCGGCAGGTAATTGGCCAGCGGCACCGCCGGTTCCGGCAGCACCAGGCCAAGGGCGCGAATCCGCGCTTCAGGCGTTTCCGACATGAGATCGCTGGCTCCTTCCGGCAGGCCCCGGCTTTACCCCGCCAGTCCCCCGCGGCCAAGCCACCCCGCCAGTCTAGCGGCCGCCAACCAGGCGCAACCGGGCAGGGCGGGGCTTCTGCCCTTGCGGCAGATCGAGCGGCAGCAGCGGCGATTCGGGCGGCGCGGGCGCGGCCTCCTCGACCGGGGCGGGTGGCAGATCGTGCCGGCCGAGGTAATGCACCGCGAGGTTGCGGAACACGTAATCCAGCACGGAGGTGGCGCGGCTGACCGCGGCATCGCCTTCCACCGCGCCGGCGGCACCAAAGCGGGTCAAGGTGAAGGCATCCACGTAGTCGGCCAGCGGCACGCCATATTGCAGCCCGATACTGACCGCCTGAGCGAAGCTTTCCATCAGCCCGCGCACGGCGGCGCTTTCCTTTTGCGGGGTGATGCAGATCTCCCCCAGGCTGCCGTCCAGATATTCCGCGGTGCGCAGGAAAACCGCGTGCCCGCCAATGGTGGCGCGCTGAGCGTGGCCGGTGGTGCGGGCCGGCAGGTCCCGCCGAACCGGGGTGGCGCTGGCGGCCATCGCCGGCGCGGGCAGGGCGCGCGGCAGCGGCGGCAATTGGGTCAGGTAGGGCGCCAAGGCCTGGTGCATCGCGGCCTGCGCCTCCGGGCCGGCCGGGCGCAGGCGGTTCTTTCCGGCAAGAATTTCCGCCAGCGCGGCCTCGGCGCCAAGCCCGTTGGCCGCGAGGTAGGCGCGGGCGGCGCGGGTCAGCCCGCCCGCGGCGCCAAGCGGGGAAAACGCGGGCGCGATGCCGCCGGTCTCGATACCCAGCAGCGCGTCGACCGGGCCGGGTGGCAGCACGGCGGTGGTCGCCTCATGCCGCAGCCCGGTGCGCGGGTGTCGCGCCCAGGCTTCCCGGGCGGCGGCGGCAAGCCCGGGCACCGGCCCGAAAGCGGGCGGCGCCGGCAGGGAAGCGGTGGTCTCGGCCGGTCCGCCCAGCACCTGGCCCATCCGGGCCGAAGCCGCGTCGGCCGCGGCCCGCAGCAGCGCCATCAGGCAGGTGGCCACGTTCAACGCGGCCGGGCTCGCGTAATCCAGCCCCAAAGCGGCCAGCAGGTCGGCCAGGCCGCTCGGGGTCACGGCAATCCGTCGCGCCGCCGGCGCGGCCAGCGTCAGGCTCGCCACCGCCAACTCCACCGCCTGGCCGAATCCCGCCGCATCGAAGCCCTGGCCGGGTTCATGGAACGCCGCCAGGTTCAGCGTGAAACTCGGCACCGCTTCCGGCTGCCCGAACCACAAACCCGGCCCGGGCGCGCCGGCCTGCGCGCGCAGCAGCGTCTGCAACGCGTCGGCGAGGGGCTCGACGCACGCCAGCCGCGCCTCGGCCTCGATCACCGCGGCCCAGGCGCTCGCGGCCTGGGCGAGGTCGGCCGGGCCATCGCCGGGGGCGAGCCAGGCCAGCGCCGCCGCCGCCCAATCGTCCCAGGCCGCGGGCAGCGTCACCTGGCGGGGCGGCGCGTCCGGCTCGGCACTGGCTTCCGCCTGCCGCATCCGCACACCTTGCCACACCCGAGTATTGCGCATACCGGCAGGTTAACGCCGTGATTTGTAAATTCAAGCACATTTTGTATTGGTTTTGCCCAGTAGCCACAATTTGTGGGCCTCACCGGCCACATCCTCGCGGAACCGGCGCAATTGTATCGCCACCTCAACATAACCGGCGGCAACCCGCGGCGGGCGCTTCCGGGGCGCCACCGTGGCGCTTATGCTGCGGATTGAAGCGGGGCGCCCGCGGGCCGGGCGGTTCCGGCCACGCAACGCCCCAGGGAAACGCCGCATGACACACGCCACCACCGAAGCCCAAAGCGACCGCAACCTGGCGCTCGAGCTCGTCCGCGTGACCGAGGCGGCGGCCCTGGCCGCCAGCCGCTGGATGGGGCGCGGCAAAAAAAACGAGGCCGATGGCGCCGCCGTCACGGCCATGCGCCGCGCCTTCGATTCGGTGGCGATCGCCGGCACCGTCGTGATCGGTGAGGGCGAGATGGACGAGGCGCCGATGCTCTATATCGGCGAGAAAGTCGGCGCCGGCGGCCCGGCGATGGATATCGCGGTCGATCCGCTCGAAGGCACCACGGTCTGCGCCAAGGGCGCGCCCAACGCGCTCGCGGTGCTGGCGCTGGCCGAGCGCGGCAAATTCCTGCACGCCCCCGATATCTACATGGACAAAATCGCCGTCGGCCCCGGCCTGCCGCCGGGCGTGGTCGACCTCGATGCCCCGGTCAAGGAAAACCTGCGCAACCTCGCGCTCGCCAAAAAATGCGATATTTCCGATCTCGTGGTCTGCGTCATGGAGCGTGAGCGCCACGCCCACATCATCGCCGCCTGCCGCGCGGCCGGCGCGCGCATCACATTGATTTCCGACGGGGATGTCGCGGGCGTCATGGCCACCAACCAGCCCAGCACCGGCATCGATCTCTTCCTCGGCGCCGGCGGCGCCCCCGAGGGTGTGCTGGCGGCAGCGGCGCTGCGCTGCACTGGCGGGCAGATGCAAGGGCGCCTGCAATTCGAAAACCAGGACCAGATCGACCGCGCCCGCGCCATGGGCAACACCGACCCCACCCGTAAATTATCGATCGAGGATATGGCCGGCGGCAACGTCATGTTCGCCGCCACCGGCGTCACCACCGGCCCCATGCTCAACGGGGTGCGCCGCTCCGCCACCGGCGCCATCACCCATTCCATCGTCATGCGCAGCAAGTCCGGCACCGTGCGCTACATCGAGGCGCACCATAATTTCTCGATCAAGGCCATCATCGAGGAAGCCTGAGTCCCCGGCGGCCCGTCGGCTTGGCCGCTCCCAGCCTCACCGTGGCGGCGCGCCACAGCCTGGCCGGGCGGGTCTGGCATTGGCGCGATCCCCCGGCGGACGCGGTTTCGGGGTTGATGCGCGGCCTCGCCCTGCCCGAACTCCTGGCGCGCATCCTGGCCGGGCGCGGCATCACCGCCGAGACCGCGCCGGTTTTTCTCGACCCCACCCTGCGCGCGCTGCTTCCCGACCCCGCCCGCCTCGCCGGCATGGAAACCCTGGCCGCGCGCCTCGCCCGCGCCGTGCGCACCCGCGAAACCGTCGGCATCTTCGGGGATTACGACGTCGATGGCGCCTGCGCCACGGCGCTGCTGGCCGGCTTGCTGCGCCGGCTCGGCTGCCCGGTCATCACCCACGTGCCCGACCGCATGACCGAGGGTTACGGCCCCAACGCGCCGGCGCTGGCGGCCATGGTCGGCAACGGCGCGACGCTGGTCGTGTGCGTCGATTGCGGCACCACCGCCGATGCGGTGCTGGCAACCCTCGCCCCCCGCGCCGATTGCCTGGTGCTCGACCATCATCTCGCGCCAATCCGCCCGGCCTCGGTCGCCGCCATCGTCAACCCCAACATCCCCCCCGATACGTCCGGGCTCGGCGATCTCTGCGCGACCGGCCTCGTGTTCATGGCGCTGGTCGCGCTGCTGCGGGCATTGCGCGCGGCCGGGCAGTTCGCCACCCTCCCCGAGCCCGATCTGCGCGCCGAACTCGACCTCGTCGCCCTGGCCACCGTGTGCGACATGATGAAGCTCACCGGGCTCAACCGCGCCTTCGTCGCCCAGGGGCTGAAAGTCATGGCGGCCAACCGCAGGCCCGGCCTCGCGGCGCTGCTGCGCGTCGCCCAGGCCAGCCTGCCCCCCGGCACCAGCACCTGCGGCTTCGCGCTCGGGCCGCGCATCAACGCCGGCGGCCGCATCGCCGCCCCCGATCTCGGGCTGAAACTGCTGCTGAGCCAGGACCAGGCCGAGGCCGAGGGCCTCGCCAACCTGCTCGATTCCATCAACCGAAAGCGCCAGACTGTCGAGGCCGAGGTGCAGAACCAGGCCATGGCGGCGGCCCGCGCGCAATACGCCGCCGGCCACCCGGTGCTGCTGGTGGCGGGGCCGCAATGGCATCCGGGCGTGGTCGGCATCGTCGCCGGGCGCCTCAAGGACGCCTTCAACCGCCCGGCCTGTGTCGCCGCGCTCGCCGATGGCATCGCCCGCGGCTCCGGCCGCTCGGTGTCGGGGCTCGATCTCGGGGCCGCCATCCTGGCCGCCCGCGCGGCCGGTTTGCTGGACCATGGCGGCGGCCACGCCATGGCCTGCGGCTTCGCCACCGCCGAGGCGCGGTTGCCCGCGCTCCACGCCTTCCTGAACCAGGCCCTCGCCGCCGCCGCCAGCCTGCCCGCGCAACCCGATCTGATCGTCGATGCCACCCTGCACGCCGCCGCCGCCACGCCCGAAACCGCTTCCGCCCTGGGCCGGCTCGCGCCGTTCGGCGCCAGCAACCCCGAGCCGGTTCTCGCCATGCCCCGCATGACCGTGAATTACGCCCAGCCGGTCGGCCGCGATGGCGCCACGCTCCGCCTCAGCCTCTCCGATGAAACCGGCGCGCGCGTGCCCGCCATCGCCTTCCGTGCCCGCGGGTCCGCCCTCGGCGAAGCCCTGCTGCGCCGCGACGGACCGCTGACCTTCGCCGGGCAGTTCCGCGCCGAGACCTATCAGGGCCAGATGAAAACGATCTTCTCCGTGATCGATGCCACCCCCGGCGAGCGCGCCTGAGCGTCCCGGAATCGGAAAATTCGCCGCCGTCGTGACCGTGAGCCACCCGACCCCGCGCGCGACCCGGCCACCGGCTCCGGGCCATGGCACCGGCGAGCCCCACAATCTCCGTGAACCAGGCGGTCCCCGCGCGCGGCGCGCGCGAGCACGTCCCGCCTCAGTTCCGCTCCGGGTAGCGCGTATCGAGGTCGCCGAACCGCGTGAACTCCCCCTCAAAGAACAGGTGCACGGTGCCGGTCGGTCCGTGGCGCTGCTTGGCAATGATCAGATCAGCCTTGTTGTGGCATTCCGCCATGTCCGACTGCCATTTCGCGTAAGCGTCCGAGAATTTATCGTCCTTGTCGAAATTCAGCTTCTTCGGTTCCTGCTGGGCTTTGTAATATTCGTCGCGGTAAATGAACATCACGCTGTCGGCGTCCTGCTCGATCGTGCCCGATTCGCGCAGGTCCGAAAGCTGCGGGCGCTTGTCGTCGCGGCTCTCGACCGCGCGGGAAAGCTGGGAAAGCGCCAGCACCGGCACCGCCATTTCCTTGGCGATGGCTTTCAGCCCCTGGGTGATCTGGCTGATCTCCAGCACCCGGCTTTCCGGCTTGGTGCCAACCGACGGGCGCATCAATTGCAGATAGTCCACCACCACCAGCGCCAGGCCCTGGGTGCGCTTGAGCCGCCGGCAGCGCGTGCGCATCGCCGAAAGCGACAGGGCGGCGGTATCGTCGATCACCACCGGAATGGATTGCAGTTGCCGGCTGACCGCGACGAACCGGTCATAGTCGCGCTGGTTGATGTCGCCGCGCCGGATCCGGTCACCGCTGATCCGCGCCTCCTCGGCCAGCATGCGGGTGGCCAATTGCTCGGCGCTCATTTCCAGGCTGAAAATCGCCACCGCCTTGGCCGGTTTCTGGTTGGCCTCGGCCTCCGCCTGCAGCGCGCGCGCGGCGCCGAACGCGATTTTGGTCGCCAGCGCGGTCTTGCCCATGCCCGGCCGGCCGGCGAGGATCAGCAGGT
>JAJXVA010000222.1 GCA_021782435.1 Pseudomonadota bacterium | reverse complement strand
TCCGCGCCAACGCCATCGCCCCGGGCCTGATCCGCACGGACTTCGCCCGCGCCCTCTGGCAGGACCCCGTCACCCTCGCCCGGCGCGAACGCGAAACCCCCCTCAAGCGCATCGGCGAGCCGGACGAGATCGCCGGTGCCGCGGTCTTCCTCGCCTCGCCGGCCGCGAGCTTCATGACCGGCCAGACCCTGGTCATCGACGGCGGCATCACCGCCGGCCCGCCCGCGGACGTGTGATGCCCCGCCCATGATGCCAGAACGCTACCGCAAGGCCGCCCCCGGCATCGTGCTGGACACGCAGGAGCTGCGCCTCACCTACATCCGCGCCCCCGGCCCCGGCGGGCAGAACGTCAACAAGGTCGCCACCGCCGCCCAGCTGCGCTTCGACGTCGCCACCTCGCCCTCCCTGCCAGGGCCCGTGCGCGCCCGCCTCGCCACGCTTGCCGGCTCGCGCCTCACCGCGGAGGGCGAGATCGTCATCACCGCCCACGCCACCCGCAGCCAGGCGCGCAACCGCGAGGACGCCATCGCCCAGCTCCTCGCCCTCATCGCGAAGGCCGCGACGCCCCCGCGCAAGCGCCACAAGACCGCCATCCCCCGCGCCGAGCGCGCCCGCCGCCTCGAGGCCAAGCGCCACACCGCCGCCCGCAAGGTCACGCGCAGGCCTCCCCCGGAACAATAACGAAAGCAAAACAATGAACGACCGCGTCTTCCACATGGTCGCCGGTGCCCCCACGCCCGTCGCCCCATTCAGCCACGCGGTCGAGACCGGCGGCTGGATCCTCGTCACCGGCCAGATGCCCACCGACCCCGCAAACGACGCCGCCCCGCTCCCCGAGGGCGTCGAGGCGCAGACGCGCCGCGTGATGGACAATCTCGGCCTGGTGCTCGCCGGCCTCGGCCTCGGCTTCGCCCACGTTGTCCAGGCCCGCGCCTACCTCACCCATTTCGAGCGCGACTACGCCGCCATGAACGCCGCCTACCGTTCTTATTTCGAGCCCGGCAAACTCCCCGCCCGCACCTGCATCGGCGTCACCGGCCTCGCCCGCGGCGCGCTGGTGGAAATCGACTTCCTCGCGCGGCGCTGAGCGCACGGCCCCGCCCGCTCAGCAATAATCCACCGCCTCCTCCGCGGCGAACAACGCCGCGGCGGGCAGCGGCGCCGCCGCCTCCACCCCCCGCGCCGCCGGCCGCGCATAAACGAACCACGCCAGCGCCCCGGACCCCAGCACGAACGGCAGCAGGAACGCCGCCTGGTACGCCGCCACCGGGTAGTGCCCGTCCGCGCCCGGCGCCCACACATCGACGATGCCGCCCATCGCCGCCTGGATGGCGAACGCCATGCCAAGGTGCATCACGTTGAGCGCCCCATTGGCCCGCCCCAGCAACTCCTGCGGAAACATCTCGGCCAGGATCGCGTAGCTCAGCACCGTCATCCCCGCGAACACGGCGAACCCGGCCCACACCACCGCCGCCGGGGCCGCCACGCGCAGGATCAGCGTCGCCTGCACCAGCAGGAACACCGCCGCGGCGCAGCCGAAAATCGTCATCGGCGCCACGCCCCGCCGTCGCAGCGCGGAGGCGATGGTCCCGATCAGCACCGCGCCCAGCATCAGCGCGCCGCCCATCAGTCCCAGATACGCCATCACCGAGGTGGAGCCGAACCGGCTCACATCCACCATCCACCGCGCCGCCCACAGGCTCTGCACAGCGAACGCCGTCCCGATCACGCAGGCCGAGAGCGGCGCCAGGCGCCAGAACGCGGCATCGCCATAGACGCGGCGCACACCCTCGAGCAGCGCCCGCGCGCAGGAGCCGCGCGCCGCCGCCGCCGTACCGGCCGCCCCATGCTCGGGAACGACGGCGTACACCGCCAGCGCCACCAGCGCCGTCGCCGCGCCGAGGCCGAGGAACAGCGCGTGCCAGCCCACCAGGCGCATCGCCAGCCACGCCGGCGCCGTCGCCGCCGCGGCCCCCATGCCCCCGAACATGACGAAGATGCCGTTGATCGCCGCCAGCCGCTCCTTCGGCATCCGCAGCGCCAGCGCCTTCAGCCCGGTCATCAGCGCACCCGCCGTGCCGAGCCCGATCAGCGCGCGCGCCAGCATCAGCACCGCCACCTCGCGCGAGAGGCCGAACAGCACCGCCCCCGCCCCGGCGACGGCCAGCAGCACCGCGTTCACCCGCCGCGGGCCGTAGCGGTCGATCAGCGCGCCCAGCGGCAGCTGCAGCGCCGCGAAGGTCAGGAAATAGAGCGAGGTCAGCGTGCCGAGCGTGCCCGCGCTGAGCCCGAGGTCGCGCACCAGCGCGTTCGCGATCGTGCCGTCCACGGTGCGGAACACATAGGAAAGGAAATACCCCGCCGCGAAGGGCAGGAACACGCGGACCGCGAACACTCGCGGCCGAAACCCCGTCCCGTGAAAGTCACCAGGCACACGACTGTACGTATCGGCCATGTCGAACCCCTCCGCGCGAAGCTGTGGAGCAGACGGCGATCGAATTATACGGATATGTTTACATGGAAGTCTGGGGATAAAATATCCGCTTGATACTGTCAGCGCAACGAGATTTTCGAATCAAAGGGCTCGATGATGGCGCGCCAATGCTTTGGGGGCGATCCCTAAAGCGATCATTCCAGATCCGGTCCCACCCGCGCGCCACCCGCGCATCCCACCCGCGCGCCCTGGCCGCCCATCGCCCGGCCGCCGAAAACACTGATGTCGAGCACATCGCCGCCGGCACCGCATCGGCCTCCCATCAGAGATATTCCATTTCCCGAAACTCTTGCCATCGGGCCGCGAAACCTTCAGATGAACCGCGGACCCCCGTTCCAGATCAACCAAAACGAGGGCCAGGCCGCGTCCGGTCAACCCCACGCGCCGGATGCCGCCACGCTTGGGAGGCGAGGGGAGGGAGACTGCCCATGAAGAATCGGAAAACCCCGTCCGGCCTCGGCCGGCGGCATGTGATGCAGATCGGCCTCGGCGTCGCCGCCGGCAGCGCCCTGCTGCCCGCCGTCGCGCGCACCGCGCAGGCGGCACCCGCGCCCATCGGCACCTGGCCCGCCGGCGCTTCCGGCGATTCGGTGTTCGTCGGCGTCACCAGCCCGCTCACCGGCGCCTATTCGGCGGACGGCAAGGACCACGCCCTCGGCTACGAGCTCGCCTTCGCGGAAATCAACGCCGGCGACGCCAATGCCCAGGCCTGGGGCCTCAAGGGCAAGGGCGTGATGGGCAAGACCATCAAGTACGGCATCGCGGACTCGGAGCTGAAGCCGAACGTCGCCGTCCAGGCCCAGACGCAGTTCATCCAGAAGAACAAGGCCATCATGATCACCGGCTGCGTGTCCTCCGCGACCGCCGTCGCGCTCGAGGAACTGGCGCAGCGCGAGCACGTGCTCAACATGGTCGGCGCCTCGGGCGCCAACGAGACCACCGGCGTGGATTGCCAGCGCTACGGCTTCCGCAGCCAGCCGCCCGCCTACATGGCCTGCAAGGCGCTCGCCCCCGTCGTCGGCAAGCATTACGGCCACGGCAAGAAGGTCGCCTACCTGGTGCCGGACTACAATTACG
>JAJXVA010000028.1 GCA_021782435.1 Pseudomonadota bacterium | reverse complement strand
GTCTGCAGGACGCCGATCTGATCATTCTCGGCGGGTTGTCCGAGGATGTCTGGCCGGCCGCCGCCGACCCCGGCCCCTGGTTGAGCCGGCCGATGCGCATCCGGGCGGGTTTGCTCAGCCCGGAATGGCAGATCGGCCAGGCGGCGCAGGATTTCTGGCAGGCCTGTCTTGCCGCGCCGCGCGTCGTGCTCAGCCACGCCGCCCGCCGCGCCCGCGCCCCTGCCGTGCCCAGCCGGTGGCTCACCCGGCTGAATGCCATGCTAGCCGGCAGCCAGCTGCCCATTCATCCCGCGTTGGGCTGGGCAAAGCAGATCGACCATCCGGCGCGGGTCGTGCCGACCGCGAGGCCCTTGCCTTGCCCGCCGGTCAGCCATCGGCCCAAACGGCTCTCAGTGACCGAAATCGCGACCCTGCGTGACGACCCCTACCAGATCTACGCCAGCCGCATTTTACGTCTGCGCCCGCTCGATCCGATCGGGGATATCGCCCACGCCGCCATTTTCGGCATCGTCGTCCATGCCGGGCTGCACGCTCTGATAAAGGAACTGGGTACAACCTGGCCCAAAGATGCGGGGCCAAGGCTGATGCGGCACTTCACCACGGCGCTCGGCCTCCAATCCGTGCGCCAGGATCTGCTGGCCTGGTGGCAGCCACGCCTCGCCGCCATCGCTGACTGGATCGACGCGCGGGAAATCGCCCAGCGTCAGACGGCCCCGCCGCCGGCCGCGATCGGCGCCGAATTGGCGGGCCAGTGGCACCTGCCGGACCACGACTTCACCCTCAGCGGCCGCGCCGACCGAGTGGAACGCCTAGCCGATGGCCGGCTGCGTATTCTCGACTACAAAACCGGATCGGTGCCCGGGCACAGCGACGTCACCGGACTGGCGGCGCCGCAACTGCCGCTCGAAGCCGCCATGGCCGAGGCTGGCGCTTTCGGCCCGGACTGGCAGGGCCGGACCTCCAGCCTGACCTATTGGCGCCTGCCCGGCACGCGCGAGGCTGGCACGGTTTCCGACATCGCGGCGGAGGGGCTGGCCGAAGCCGCGTCGGCGCTTCTGGTCGGGCTGGTGGCAGGCTTCGCCGACCCGGCACGGGCTTATCCGCCAGCCGGCATCGCGCTCCGCCCCGACCAGGCCATGACCCCCTATCAACACCTGGCCCGCGCCGGCGAATGGGGCCGCCCGGCCGAGGCCGCGATCAACGACGATCCGGCATGACCGACGACCCCATCACCCTTGCCCGGCAAAGCCAGCGCCTCGCGGCCGATCCGTTCGTCTCCGCCTTCGTTTCCGCCTCGGCCGGCTCGGGCAAAACCAAAGTACTCACCGACCGGCTGCTGCGGCTGATGCTGGCGGGCGCGCGGCCCGAGCGGATCCAGTGCCTGACCTATACCCGCGCCGCCGCCGCCGAAATGCGGCTGCGCCTGCAGAAAACCCTGGGGGACTGGGTGGTGCGCGACGATTCGGGGCTCGACGCCGCGCTGGCCGAACTGGGTCTGGCGCCGACGGCTTCGCTGCGCTCCCAGGCCCGCCGCCTGTTTGCCGACGTGCTCGATGTGCCGGGCGGCATGCGCATCGAAACCATTCACGCCTTCTGCACCAGCCTGCTGCGACGCTTTCCACTGGAGGCCGCGCTGCCGCCGCGCTTTGCCGTGCTCGACGACGCCACAGCCGCCGACCTGTGGCACGAGGCGCGGACCCGGGCCATCGCCGAGACCCCAGCATCCGCGCTGGATCAGGTGGCACGCCATCTCGACCCGGACGATTTCAACACTCTGGTTGAGAACCTGGCCGATCTCGCCCGCGCTCCCGTCCCGGACCGCGACCGACCGGACACGCTCGCGCAGCTGATCGCGGCGCAACGCCGGGTGCTGGGCCTCGATCCCGGGGAAACGGTTGCCACCCTGCTGGCCGCCGCCCTGCCCGACGCGCACCGACCCCGGCTTCGCGCCCTGATGCGCAGGCTCGACCAACATGCCACCGCGACGCAGCGCCCGAAGCTGGCGGCCGCGCTGGCTGGCCTCACCACCATCGACGACCCGGCCAAAGCCTGGCAGGCCTGGGCCGGCTATTTCCTCAAAAAAGATGGCGACCCCCTCGTCCCGAAATATCTGGTCAGCGCCGCCACGAAAAAAATCGATCCCTCGATCGAAGCGGAACTCCTCACCGAACAGGCCCGCGTCGTCGCCATCGGCGAACGGCTCCAGCGCGTCGCCATCGCCGATCTCTCGGCCGCCCTGCTTCGGGTCGGGCTGCCCATGGCCTGGGCCTATGCCGGCCAGAAACGGCGCACCGGCCAGCTCGACTACGACGACCTGATCCGCGCGGCGCTCACGCTGCTCGATGATCCGGGCGCCGCCTGGGTGCTCTACAAGCTCGATGGCGGGCTCGACCATCTTCTGATCGACGAGGCGCAGGATACCTCGCCCGCGCAATGGCGGATCGCCAACCGCCTGACCGAGGAATTCTTCGCGGGCCTCGGCGCGCGGGAAACTTCGCCGCCGCGCAGCCTGTTCGCGGTCGGCGACCACAAGCAATCCATCTTCAGTTTCCAGGGCGCCGTCCCTGGCGCCGTTCAGGCCTGGCGTCAGCGCCTGAAGCACCGGGTGGAAGGCACGGGCCAGGCCTTCCATGACGTGCCCCTTCAGGTCAGCTTCCGGTCTTCCCCGCCCGTGCTCGCGCTGACCGATGCGGTATTCGCCAAAAACGGGCCCGATCTCGGGCTGGGCGATGCCGCGGCCGACGGGCTGCGCCACCTCGCCCACCGCGCCAATGTCTGGGGCCGGATCGAATTATGGCCGCGCCTGCCGCGCATCAGCGAAGCCGCGCGGGCACGCACCGGCGGCGGCGGAACCGATCCTGAGCCTGATGGCAACGAAGCCGCCCTGGCCGAGGCGCTGGCCGACCGGATCGCGGCCATGCTGGCGGCCGGCACGCCCCTGCCGTCACGCAACCGGGCACTGCGGCCCGGTGATATTCTGGTGCTGCTGCGCGCCCGCGGCACGTTTCCCGCCGCCTTCATCCGCCGGTTGCGGCTCCATCAGGTGCCGGTCGCCGGCCCCGACCGCATGAAGTTGATCGCCGAACCCGCGGTGGCCGACCTGCTGGCACTCGCCGATGCGCTGCTGCTGCCCGACGATGATTTCGCCTTCGCGACCTTCCTGACCAGCCCGCTCGGCGGGCTCGATGACCCGCAACTGATGGACCTCGCCTTCGGCCGCCAAGGGTCGCTCTGGCAGGCCCTGCGCGCCCGCGCCGACCAGGCCCCGCATTTCCGGGCCGCGTTTCATGTGTTTTCCACCCTGCTCGCGCGGGTCGATTTCATCGCCCCGTACGCCTTGTTTTCCCTGGCGCTGGGTCCGCTCGGCGGCCAGGCACGGCTGCTCGCCCGTTTCGGCGCCCAATCCCGCGAGGCGATCGGCGAATTTCTGGATGATGCCGCAAGCCACGCTACCGGCAACCCGCCCAGCCTGCAGAATTTCGTGCATATGCTGCGCGAGGGCGGCGCCGAAGTTAAGCAGGAGCAGGCCGGCCCCGGCCAGGCGGTCCGGATCATGACCGTGCATGGCGCCAAGGGGCTGCAGGCGCCACTGGTTTTCCTTCAGGCCAGCACCGGCCTGGGGCGCGATCGCTCCCGCGGCTTCGTTACCCTGCCCTGCGGTAACGGCCCCGAGCTGCCGTTCTGGGCCCCCAAATCCGCTGGCAGCACGCCCGAGATCGCACAGGCCCGCAGCGCCACCCGGCAGGCCGAAATCGCCGAGCATTATCGCGCGCTCTATGTCGCGCTGACCCGCGCCGAGGATTGGCTGATCGTCTGCGGCTACGAACCCGGCCAGACCAAACCCGAGGAATGGTACAACGCCATCGCCGCCGGGTTTGGCCGGTTGGCTGATGTCGAGGCGCGCATATTCGAGCCCTGGCCCGGCGACGGTCTCAGTCTCACCCATGCCGGCACCGGCGTCGCGCCCACCACCGAGACGAGGCCCGCCGCCCCGGCCGCGCCCGTGCCCGCCTGGCTGCACCCGAACGCGGGCTGGCGCGCTGACCCGCCACCGCCCGAGCCCGCGCTGCCGGACCGCCTGGCCCCCAGCCGCCCGGAAGGGGCAGGCTTGGGGCAAATTCCTGGCGGTGCCCTGCCCCTGCTCGCGCGGGATGCGGCGGGCCGCCGCTTCGCCCGCGGCACCCTGGCCCATACCTTGCTGCAACATCTGCCCGCTCTGCCCGCATCCGAGCAGGAGGCCGCGGCGCGGCGCCTGGCCAGCCAATCCCTGCCACCTGATGCCGCGGCCAGCCTGGTCGCGGAAGTGCTCGCAGTCATCAACGACCCGCGCCTCGCCCCGTTATTCGGCCCCGGTAGCCGGGCCGAAGTGCCGATCGCCGGCATCATCACCACCGCAACCGGCCCCGCCGTCGTCGGCGGCGTCATCGACCGCCTGCTGGTCACGCCGGGGCGGGTGATGATCGCCGACTACAAAACCAACCGCGACCCACCGGCCGACGCCACCGCCATTCCCGCGCTCTACCGCCGCCAGATGGCCACCTATCGCGACATACTCGTGCAAATTCATCCCAATACCGAAATTATCACGGCACTGGTCTGGACCCGCAACCTGCGCGTCGATTTCCTGACCTGAGGCCGATCGCATGCGGGTCTGTCGGGTCGCCCCTATGAGGGAGACGCCGCCTTCCCCTCTGAATAGCCGCCCGTCCTCCCCCGTCGCGCCAAAGGATCCCTCCTGGCAGCACCGGGCCTGAAATGACACGCCTCTGAAAACGCGAGCCTATGCGGCACGGGCGGCCGCCCGATCGGGAAATGTAAACGTCATTTCATGATCCTCACGCATCCGAGAGCATTCCGACCAAAATTTCACAGGATTTACATAAATATGGGGCACCAACTCATCGGCTGGAAACATTTGGTTAACCTATCCGCGCGTATAATCAGGCCGCCAGTTACGGCTGGCTTTCCCCCTTCCGCGCATGCGCGCGGCAACTCCGAACGGCGGCGCCGCATCCGGCTGCCGCCGTTTTTTTATTCGCGTAGCCGGGCAATGCGCGCCTCGGCGTCGTCCCGGCCAGTGCGCAGCGCAGCCTCGGCCACCGCGCGGGTAAATCCGGCCCGCGCCAGCGCCGCCAGCGCCCGCCGCCGTGCCTCCGGATCCACGATCTCGGCAAACGGCCCGGCCCGGCGGCGGCGCAACACCATCAAGGCGCCAGCAAGTTCGC
This sequence comes from Pseudomonadota bacterium, assembly GCA_021782435.1. Taxonomy (GTDB): domain Bacteria; phylum Pseudomonadota; class Alphaproteobacteria; order Acetobacterales; family Acetobacteraceae; genus JAJXVA01. The sequence continues at coordinate 11,606 of JAJXVA010000028.1, read as the reverse complement.
TATCCGCATCCCCCTCCGAGGCTGCCCGCGCCAATGGCGCCTCCACCCCTCGCGCCAACAGATGCGCCCTCATCGCCATAGCGGATTTGCCGCCGCGCCGCAGTCGCCGGACCCGCGCCTCGGCAAACCCTTCATCACTCACCACCCCGGCTTCCGCCAGCTTCGCGACCACGTGCGTCGCCGCCGCCCGCGCCTTGCGCGCTGTCTCCGCCACCTCGTCAGGGGGCGCGCCCGCGGCTTCGGCCGCGCGGGCCCAGCGCGCGACACGCCGTTGCAGAATCAAAGTCAGGCGTGCCTCGGTCGCCGCGTAACGCGCCAGGTGCCGCAGCGCTGCCTCACGCAAATTTGTTTCCGTGGGCGCCGGGGTCAGCCCTGTTTCCGCGCGCGTTGACATTTCATCGCCCCCTGCGGACGATCCCGGTCTTTCGTCCCCGCCCGCAACATAAGATCGCCGACATGATCCCTGCCTTGATGCCAACCTATAGCCGGGCCGATCTCGCTTTCACCCACGGCCAGGGCGCCTGGCTCTTCACGGAACGCGGTGAGCGATACCTCGATTTCGGGGCCGGCATCGCCACCTCCTCGCTCGGCCATAATCACCACGGGCTGGTCGCCGCCATCGCCACCCAGGCGGCGCGCGTCATGCACGTCTCCAACCTCTATCGCGTGCCGGAGGCCGAGCGCCTGGCCCAACGCCTGGTCGACGCCAGCTTCGCGGACAGCGTTTTCTTCTGCAATTCTGGCGCCGAGGCGAATGAGGGTCTGGTCAAGCTGATCCGCCGTGCCATGGCGCAAACCGGCCGGCCCGAGCGTTACCGCATCCTGTGCTGCGAGGGCGCCTTCCATGGGCGCACTCTCGCCATGTTGGCGGCCACCGGCAACGCCAAATATCTTGCCGGCTTTGGCCCCGCGGTCGATGGCTTCGACCAGATTCCCTTCAACAATCTCAACGCGCTGCGCGCCGCCATCACCCCGCGCACGGCCGGCATCCTGATCGAGCCGATTCAGGGCGAGGGGGGTATCCGCGTCGCCTCCGTCGAATTTCTGCACGGCGCCCGCGCCGCCGCCGATGAGTTTGGCCTGCTGTTGGGCTTCGATGAAGTGCAATGCGGCATGGGTCGAACCGGGAAATTCTTCGCTCACGAATGGGCCGGCGTCACTCCGGACGTGCTTTCCGCCGCAAAAGGTATTGCCGGTGGCTTTCCCATGGGGGCGATTCTGGCGACCGGCTCGGTGGCCAGCCACCTCACGCCCGGCAGCCACGGTACCACGTTTGGTGGCAATCCGCTGGCATGCGCCGCCGCCAACGCGGTGCTCGATGTGCTGCTGGCGCCAGGTTTCCTCGACAGCGTCAGCGCCAAGGGGCGGCTGCTTGCCGCCGAGCTCGACGCGATCGTCGCCGACGCGCCGAATGTCTTCTCCAGCCGGCGCGGCATGGGGCTCATGCTCGGGCTTACCTGTGTGCCACCAGCCGCCGAAATCCAGGAAGCGTTCCGAGCCCAGGGCCTGCTCGTCGTCGCCGCCGGGGAAAACGTGCTGCGCCTCATCCCGCCGCTCACCCTCACCGAAGCCGACATCCTCGAGGCCACGGCGCGAATTCGCGCCGCCATCGCCCCCCGTCGCGCCCAAGCCGGCGCCGCGGCGCCGTGCGTCATCACCTCCACCGCCTCGGTGTCCGCGTGATCCCACGAACCCCGCCCCGTCATTTTCTCGACCTCTCCGACCAGCCAGCCTCTGTGCTCCGCCAGTTGCTGGACGATGCGGTCATCCGCAAACGCGGCGCCCGCTACTCGGATCGGCTGCGCGGCCGCACACTCGCGCTGCTGTTCGAAAAACCCAGCACCCGCACCCGCGTCAGCTTCGAGGTCGCGATGCGCCAGCTCGGCGGTGACGTGATCGTCCTATCCGGGCTGGAGCTGCAACGCACCCGCGGCGAAAGCATCGCCGATACCGCCCGTGTGCTTTCACGCTACGTCGATGCCATCATGCTGCGCACCGCCGACCCCGCGGAACTGTTCGGCCTTGCCGCGCACGCCAGCGTGCCGGTGATCAACGGCCTTACCGCCCATTCCCACCCTTGCCAGGTCCTGGCCGATGTCATGACCTTCGAGGAAGCACGCGGTCCGATCGCGGGCCAGACCATCGCCTGGACCGGCGATGGCAACAACGTCGCCGCAAGCTGGATCGAAGCCGCGGCGCAGTTCGGCTTCACCCTGCGTCTTGCCACCCCACCCGCCTATCGTCCCAGGTCCCAGGTGGTGGACTGGGCGCGCAAGCGCGGCGCCATGATCCACATGACCGATGATCCGATCGAGGCGGTGCAGGGCGCCCGCGCGGTGGTGACCGATACCTTCGTCAGCATGTCGGACGATCCCGCCACCGACAAAACCCACTTGCTCGGGCCCTACCAGGTGAACGCTGCGCTGATGGCGCATGCCGCGCCTGACGCCATATTTCTGCATTGCCTGCCCGCCCACCGGGGCGAGGAGGTATCCGCGGACGTGATCGACGGCCTGCAATCGCTGGTGTTCGACGAAGCCGAAAACCGCCTTCACCTCCAGAAAAGCCTGCTGGCCTGGGTCTTGGGATGACCCTACCTCCGCGGCAATTCCCGCTCACCGTGTCCGCGGGTGCGACATTGTCATGGGTTGGTAACACGTCTCTTGCTGCGTCTGTTCCGGTGGCGCGATAATCTCGTAACACGCGCGCCGGCCATGAAGCGGGTGCCGAACGAATTGGGGAACGCTCCATGTCCACCGCCGCTAACGGCGCCGATGGCGCCGGCCTGTTGACCCGCGAGCGGATAATCGCCGGGCCCGGGTTCAACCGCTGGCTGGTGCCACCAGCGGCACTGGCCATCCATCTCTGCATCGGCATGGCCTATGGCTTCTCGGTGTTCTGGCTGCCCATGGGCAAGCTGCTGCCCGGGGCCCCTGCCTGCCCGGCCGATTTCATCGCCCAGCTCACCACCACCCGCTGCAACTGGACCCTGCCGGCGGTCAATCACATTTTCGAGACGTTCATCGTCGTGCTCGGTCTGTCCGCCGCCCTGTTCGGTGGCTGGCTCGAGCGCGCGGGGCCGCGCCGGGCGGGGCTGATCGCGGCGCTGTGCTGGGGCGGCGGCCTGATACTTGGCGGCTATGGCGTGGCGATTCATCAACTCTGGATCGCCTATCTCGGCTGCGGCCTGATCGGCGGTATCGGTCAGGGCCTTGGTTACATCACCCCGGTATCGACCCTCATCCGCTGGTTTCCGGACCGGCGCGGCCTTGCCACCGGCTTTGCCATCATGGGCTATGGCGGCGGCGCCATGATCGGGGCGCCGATAGCGGTGAAACTCATGCACCACTTCAGCGCGGGTGGGGTTCCCGGAGTTGCCGCCGCCCTGATGATGATCGGCACACTCTATGTCCTGGTCATGTCGGCGGGCGCTTTCGGATTTCGCATCGCCCCCACGGGCTGGCGACCGCAAGGCTTCGATGCCTCCCCCACCCATGCCAAGCCACTCGTCACCAGCAGTCACGTCCATGTCGATGAGGCACTGAAAACCCCGCAATTCTGGCTGATCTGGCTGGTGCTGTTCGCCAATGTCACGGCCGGCATTGCCGTCATCTCGGTCGCGAGCCCCATGTTACAGGATGTGTTTGGCAGCCATCTGCTCGGCGTCGCTGGCGGCGCCACGCTCTCCGCCGCGCAGAAGGCCGCTATCGCCGCGGCGGCCGCCGGCCTGGTTGGCCTGATCAGCCTTTTCAATTCGCTCGGTCGTCTGTTCTGGGCCTCGACCTCGGACTTCATCGGCCGGCGCTACACCTATTTCACATTCTTCATTCTCGGCATCGTGCTCTATTGCGCGCTGCCCAGCTTCGGGCAAATCGGCATTCCCGCGCTGTTCGTTGCCACCATCTGTATCATCATCTCCATGTACGGCGGCGGCTTCGCCACCCTGCCCGCCTACCTTGCCGATGTTTTCGGCACGCAAATGGTCGGCGCCATCCACGGCCGGCTGATTACCGCGTGGTCCGCCGCCGGGTTGGTGGGTCCCATGCTGATCGCGTCCCTCCGGCAAAGCCAGTTGGCCGCCGGCGTGCCCCGCGCCCTGGTCTATAACCGGACGCTCTACATCATGGCCGGGCTTCTGCTGTTCGGTCTGGTCTGCAACGCTCTCGTCAGGCCTGTCGATGCCAAACATGCCATGACCGACGACCAGCTTGCCCTGCTGCGCCGCCAGAAGCACGAAGCCCCGGACGAGGCCCGCGCCGCCAGGGCCGCCCGCGGCGGTTTCGGCATCGCTGGCATCGTAGCCTGGGCCTTGGTCGGCATTCCTTTCCTGATCGGGCTCACCATCGCGCTCCAGAAGGCCGCCGCGCTGTTGTAAGGCCCCTGGGGCAAACCACGACTTTCTAAGAAAAAAGCGCCCGGGATAGGGTGGCCGCGTTGGGATACGCTATGCGCCCGAGGTTGATACGCCACGTAATCTCAAGCGGGCACCAACATGCGTGTCTTGCCGCTGAGGCCCGCCGCTACGGTCAGGATTGCGGGAAACTTCTCGAACAGGGGCAACAGCACGGAGACTACCCCGGGCCGCATGGCGCCGGCCGCGTAAACCCGAGCCGCGGCGATACGCGGCACGAACCCGCGCCGCCAGGCACGCCGATAGACCGCGCCAACCTCGTCCAGGCCAAGCCCGGCACGAGCCATTGGCATCCTGCCCAGTAATTCAGCCAGCAGCCAGGCGCCCTGCATCGCCATACTCATCCCTTCCCCTACCAGGGAATGGGCTTCACCCGCTGCATTGCCGACCCGGAACAGCCCATGCCCGCCATAGGGGTCGCGCAATTCCGGCCTTATCGGCCCCGCACCCAGCCAGCTACCCTCCAGGGCTGCGCCGGCCAGAATCGCCTCGGCCTGTCGGCAATGTTGCAGCACATGGCGCAACATCGCCGCCGCCGGGGGTGCCGTCGCGGCCTCGTGCACGCGCGCCATCACATCCTTCCGAACCGCGCAACCAAAACAGACCTGCCCCTGGCTGCTGGTTACCAGGCCCCCATAGCCCCCCGGAAATACCAGCAGCGGCATCAGGTCCGGCGCCAGGGCGGCGCCACGGAAATGCGCCTTGAACCCAAGCAGATCCCGAGGGCGCGGGTCGTGTGCCGGCTTACCCCAGCGGCCATCGGCCTCCACCACCACGGGCGCCGCCAATACCCGCGCCTGGCCACCATGACGTAGCGTTACCCTGGTCACTCCCCCCGGGTCGCGCTCATCCACCCGCGCGGTCCAGGGCTGCCACATCTCGGCCCCCGCCGCCCGGGCCGCGCCAGCCAGCGCGGTATCGAGATATTGCCGGCCCATTGCATATCCATGGCTTGCCGCCCGGCCGGCGCGAGGCAACGAGGCCGTTATCGCGGCGTCTCCGGCGTAAAGCGCCATTCGCGCAATCGGCGGTCCTGCCAATCCGGCCAATTCCGTTGCCAGGCCCAGCCTTCGAAACAAGGGCTGATTGGTCGCCGACAGAAATTCGCCACAGACTTTTCGCCGTGGAAAAGCGGCTTTTTCGACCAGGGCCACGTGCCATCCCGCCCGCGCCAGCAACAACGCGGCCACAGAACCGGCCGGCCCCGCGCCGATCACAACCGCATCATGGGTCGCGCCCTTCACGCCGGAATCTCCCGCCAGACCGAGAACACATGACTGAACATGCCGGCCCGCGCCTCGAACGGCCGCCCCCAGCCAGTCCCCCCCGGCCACAACGCCGAAATTTCCTGTCCAGTGAACCCTGCCTCCACCGAAACCCGGGCGTCATGGCGCGTGACATCGTTGCACCCGATCAGCCAAAGCAGCCGCGTGCCCCAAAGCGCCGGTGTCGCGCGGCGCGGCTCCACGCACATCACCCCATCCGCCATCACCGCGACCGCCGCCAGCAAATCCCGCAGCGCCGCGTCCTCGAAATGATGCAGGAACAAATTCGCGGTCAGCAGATCCACCCGTTCGCCGCTGCGCAACACATCGGTGACATCGCCGATCCGGGTTTCCAGCCGCATTCCCAGCCTGGCAAAGCCCGCCCGCGTCGCCTCACTCACGATATCCTGCCGATCCACCAGAATAATCGTCGCCCCATGCCAGGCCGCGCCCATCCCGCGCGCGATCCTGAGCACGAACCGCCCGTCACCCGCGCCGATATCCATCCATCGCGCCGGGACCCGGCGCGCCCGGCGCAACGCCCGTCTGGCCCAAACCGCCTGCAGCATCCACGCATTCACCCGCGCCAGATCCGCGCGCGAGACCATGGCCCGTCGATCCTCGGGCGGTAATTCGTCCAGCCATTCCGGCGTCAGCCGCCGCGCCATCATCGCGGCGGTCCGGCGGTAGTGAACAGCAATGTTTCGGCCACCAGGCCAGGCCCGAACGCCATCGCGCAACCCCGCTCGCCGGGCGGCGACGCCAACATGCCCGCCAGCACGAACATCACCGTCGCCGACGACATATTGCCGTAATTATACAGCACCTCGCGCGATCCGCGCAGTGCCGCCTCGGGCAGGACCAGCGCCTGCGTCACCGCGTCCAGCACCGACCGCCCGCCCGGATGCACCGCCCAATGCGTAAACGCGGTCGTTGGCGCCCCGTCCAGCACTTCGACCGCGCATTCCCCCAGTGCCCGATGAATTGCCCCGGGCACCTGCCCCGAAAGCATCATATCGAACCCCCGATCGCGTATCTTCCAGGTAATCAGGTCGGCACTGTCGGGCGCCAGCACCGCCTGGAAGCGGTCGAGCGCGATACCATAGGGCTCGGCCGAAATCACGCTCGCGGCGCAACCATCGGCGAACACCATGAACGAAAGTATCGTTTCGATATCATCGGTTTCCTGCAAATGCAGGGTGCAGAGTTCAAGGTTCAACATCAGCACTCGTGCTGTATTCTCGGACCGTACGATGTGGCGCGCCGTCTTCAACCCATTGATCGCCGCGTAGCAGCCCATGAACCCTATCAGGGTCCGCTCAACCCCGCCCTTCAGCCCAAGTGCCGATAATATCTGTAGGTCGAGCCCGGGCGCCGCGAACCCGGTACAGCATGTTACCACTATATGGGAAATTCTGTCCAAGCCCGCCTCGGGGCCCAGGCGCGCCAGTGCCGCCGCCGCCAGCTCCGGTGCGCGCGCCTCGAACAAACGCATGCGCGCCGCTGTGCTTGGAAAGTCTCCCCTCGGGTAAAAGCCGTCGGCGTCCACCATGCCGTTCCCGCCGGTCGGGTTCGGCCGCAGCCAGGAATAGCGATGCGCTATTCCGCCCTTTGCCGCCATGCGCTTGAACAGCACCTGGCCTCGACGGTGGCCTTCCAGTTGACTTTCGGCAAACCTCAGAAACGCCCCATGCACGTCGTTCGGGGGCACCGCGGTTGCAATCCGGTTCAGGTAAGCGGTGGTCATCTGGTTGGTATCCCCGTATTTCAGGTGCCATCACACCCGATCATCAGGGATTTGACGAGCCTGCGGCCATCACTTGGCGGGCCATCCGGCCACCCGCCGCGTCAGATATGCAAGCCGAGCCAGGCCATCGCAGCCAAACCCGTCAGCCATGCCGCCCCCTGCCAGAGCCATGGCCTGGTGTCAGCGGTCCTGGCCATCACACGGGCGCGCGCCCGATCCGGCAAGCCTCGTTCATGGGTCACGGCATACCTCCACGAACATCATGTGGGGCGCCCGGCCCGATTTCCATAAAATTCACAAAAACATCGGAAGTTTTTATGTAACCGGATCTTTCGACGCCCATCGCCCAACCCCATCGCCCAGCCCCATCGCCCAGCCCCTCGAGGTTTACCCGCGTGACCCAGTCTGCCGCCCACCGCCGCCCCACCAACACCACCCACGCCGTGGGGGTCGATGACGCGGCTAACAGCCCGCATGCCCTCTCCCAGCCCGACCGGGCGCCCCGGCGGCAATTTCCGGGCGCTGCCCGCGGCGGCACGGAGCCGCCTGCCTCCCTCCCGCTGGCTGACACTCTCTCTGTTGATCTGCCGGCCGGCTACGGTCGCCTGACCTACGACCCAGCCACCGGCGTCGCGGTCCTGACCGATCCCGTCCGCTGCACCGCGGAATACCTGATGATGCCCATCGGCCTGCTGGGCCAGCATCTTTGCAAAGCAATCGACCCTCAGGTCACTGGCCCGGACGCACCATGCGGATACGACCCGGGTGATCTGCGCCAGCGGATTTTCCGTTCCCCGCCGAGCGGGGCGAAGCCACCTCCGGCCCTATCGTCCGATCGTCCTATCTGACCTGGTCCGCGTCGCGGAGCACGACATAAATCGCGGGCACCACCAGCACGGTCAGGAGCGTCGATGATGCCAGGCCGAACAACAGGGAAATCGCCAATCCCTGGAATATGGGGTCCGTCAGAATGGTCGCGGCGCCTATCATCGCGGAGAGCGCGGTCAACAAAATCGGCTTGAAACGCACAGCCCCGGCCTCCAGCAGAATCTGACGCAAAGTCCGGCCGCGGCCGGTGCCGTGGCGGATGAAATCCACCAGCAGGATGGAATTCCGGACGATGATGCCGGCAAGGGCAATGAACCCGATCATCGATGTCGCGGTGAAAGGTGCCCCGAATACCGCATGACCCAGCACAATCCCGATCAAGGTCAGCGGAATGGGCGTCAGGATCACCAACGGCAAAGTAAAGCTGCCAAACTGGGCCACGACTAGTATATAAATTCCCAGTATCGCGATGGCAAAGGCAGCCCCCATGTCGCGGAAGGTAACGTAGGTGATCTCCCATTCACCATCCCAGAGCACGCTGGGCTGGGACTGGTCGCGCGGTTGGCCGTGGAACAGCACCTTCGGCCGCGGCAGCCCGCCCCAATCATGGTGGGCAATGGCACGGTCGACCGCCAGCATGCCATAAATCGGCGCCTCGAACCGGCCAGCGAGATCGGCCTCGACCATGTCCGCGGGTGATCCATCGCGTCGGAACAGCGTGCGTGATCCGGTCGTGGGCACAACCCGGACCACATCGGCGAGCGGTATCGTCGTATTGCCCGCTGCCGGCACTGGTGTTGTCAGCAATGCCGCGTCGAGCGTGCGCGCCGATTTGGCAAGCCCGAGATCGATCGCAACCGGCAGCCGCTCCTCTCCACGATTGGAATAGCCGATGACCTTGCCATGAAGCAGCAGCGCGACCGTATTCCATACATCCTGTTCGCGCACGCCATACTGGTTCAGGCGTGCCTGGTCTATCCGCATCGCCAGACCGGGTTCCGGGTTGCCATAGGAATCCGTGATATCGACAATATACGGCACGGTGCCGAACAGAGCCCTCACCTGCTGCGCCACTTTCAGCCGGGTCGCGGCATCGGGCCCATAGATTTCGGCGAGCAGGGTCGCCAGTACGGGCGGACCGGGCGGCACTTCCACCACCTGCAAAAAGCTGCCAGCGGGCAAAGCCAGCTTTCGCAGCGCGGCCCGCAGCGCGAGGGCCACACGATGGCTCGAGCGGCTGCGTTGCCCCAGCGGCGAAAGCGTGATCTGCAATTCCCCGTATTGTGGAGCATCACGAAGGTAATAATGACGCACCAAACCGTTGAAATTGAACGGGGCGCCAACCCCGGCATAGGCCTGCATGTCACGCAGTTCGGGCAGGGTTTCGGCCAGGCGCGCCGCTTGGAATAAAGCGCGTTCGGTCTGCTCCAGCGGGCTTCCGACGGGCAGTTGCAACACCACGTCGAGCTCGGATTTGTTGTCGAATGGCAGCAGCTTGACAGTGACCGTTTCGGTATAGAACAGCGCGCAGGCGGCAAGTGTCGCGACACCCACCGCAATCAGCAACGTCAGGGCACGGCGGCGTGTGGCCAGCAATGGGGCGGCGACCCGCCAATACAGGCGGCCAAGCGCGCCACCCTCGGCATGGTGTGCAGCGGCCTTGGCTTGATCGCGCCCGCCGGCGATGCGCAGCATCAGCCACGGCACCACCGCCATCGCGATGAAAAAGGAAAACAGCATCGCCGCCGAGGCATTGACCGGTATGGGCGCCATATACGGACCCATCAGCCCGGAAACAAACAGCATCGGCAGCAGCGCCGCCACCACGGTGAGCGTGGCTATGACCGTGGGGTTTCCAACTTCAGCCACTGCCGCGATTGCCGCCTCCATGCGGCTGCGATCATCGGCCATGGCCCAGTGGCGCGAAATATTCTCGATCACGACTATTGCGTCATCGACTAGGATTCCGATCGAGAATATCAGCGCGAACAGGCTGACACGATTGATGGTGTAGCCCATCACCTCGGAGGCGAACAACGTCATCAGAATGGTCGCGGGAATGACGATGCCGGTCACCATGGCTTCCCGCCACCCGATCGTGAACGCGATCAGCGCGACGATGGAGACCGTGGCAATGCCCAGATGAAGCAGCAGCTCATTGGCCTTTTCGTTGGCGGTGCGGCCATAGTCGCGGGTCACCCGGACCGTGATATCCGAAGGGATCAGGCTGCCTTCCAGCTCCCGGGTGCGGGCCAGAACGTCCCGCGCCAGCACCACCGCATTGGCGCCTTGCCGCTTGGCGATCGCCAGCGTCACCGCCGGTGCCATGTGCCAATGCCCGGCCTTGTCAGGCGCCAGATTCCAGACCTGACTCTCCTGTGTCGCCGGGCCAATTTCAACGTCGGCGAGATCGCGCAGATAGACCGGACGGCCATCGTGATTGGCGACCCATAGCATCCCGATATCGGGCGGCGAGGTCAGGGTTTTACCGGCTTCGACGCTTCGGTACTGCAGGCCGTCACGGAGATAGCCGGGTTGAAACGCCTGGTTGGCACCCTCGATTTTGGCGGCCAGCGCCTGCGGCGTCACCCCATATTCGGCAAGCCGCGCCGGATCCGGTTGAACTTTGATCTGCAACGGCGCGCCGCCAACCAGGTAGGTCAGCCCGACATTCTCGGCGCGGATCAGCGCGAGCCGAAGTTTCTCTCCGATACGGTATAGATCGGCATCGGAGTAGCGCCCTGCCGCTCCGGGTCGGGGCGAAAGGGTCAGCGTAACGATTGCGACATCATTGATCCCGCGGCCGACGATCAACGGATAGGGAATACCCACCGGCATGGCGGTCAGGTTGGCCTGGAGCTTGGACTGCACGCGCAGCACCGCATCATCTTCGTTGGTGCCAACCACGAAGCGCACAGTGACCAGAACACTGTTGTCCCGGGTCTGGCTGTAGACGTGCTCCACCCCGCGGATACCCTTGACGATGGCTTCGAGCGGCTTGGTCACCCGCTCGGTCGCGTCGGGCGCGGAAAGCCCGTTGGCATTGACCGCGATATCGACCAGCGGCACCGCGATCTGCGGTTCCTCCTCGCGCGGTATGGTGGCCAGCGCCAGCAAGCCGGCGGCAAGACTAACCAGGAGAATAAGCGGGCTGAGTTTAGAGCCGATGAAGGCGCGGGCGATGTTGCCCGATAGACCGAGCTTCATGGTGTCAGCAGACGATCACCGGGAATAAGCCCCGAGAGAACCTCAACCCCATCCGGCAGGCCACTCGTCCGAACCGGGTTTCCCAGCTCCACCGGTACCGTCAGGGTTCCCCCGGCTTCCCGCAAATGCACGAAATCCATGCCGAAGC
>JAJXVA010000221.1 GCA_021782435.1 Pseudomonadota bacterium | reverse complement strand
GCGCTATAGCTGCCCGAAACCGTCCAACTCGCCCCCTGGGCAAAGCTCAGCGTGCCGAAATTCGTATATTCACTGCCCAAGCCGGAAAGCGTGCCCGCGGCACTGCCCGCAAGCGCCAGCACATCCCCCGCCCCCGCATCGGCCGCAACCTGGCCCATGAACGAAGCCCCGGCATAAAGCGTGAGCGTCGCGGCCCCACCAAAATGCACCGCGTCCGCCCCGCCATAGCCGGCAATCAACCCACCCCGGTCGGTCAGCGTGCCACCGCCGAGATAAACCCCCACACCCGTGCCCGCGCCACCGGCGATGGTGCCGTCATTGACCACACTGTCCCCCGCACCAAGCGTCAGCGCGGTCGCGCCCGCATTGGCGCTGCCCATCGGGGTAATGGCGCCAGTCGGCGTAATCACCAGACTGCTGGCATAATTACCGCTGCCCGCCGTCACCGGCGCGGTGATATCGCTCGAAATCACACCCACCGGGCCGCCGCCGAGCGTGAGATAGGTATTGCCGTTGGCGTCCGTATAGCGAAACGCCTCGCCCGGCGGCGGCGCGCCGATATTCAGGCTCAGGCCCGTCTTGCCGCCAGACAGGTCGAGCCCCTGGCCCACGACATAAGTCTCGCCGGTGGCAACGAAGCCATCGAGCGCGAGCGTGTCGGTGCTCGCGAACGCGTTGATCGCGAGGCCCGAACCGAACGCGCTGTAACTGCCCGAAACCGTCCAGCTCGATCCCGACGCGAAACTCAGCGTCGCGAAATTGACGAATGCGTTACCCAGGCCCGACAGCGTGCCGGCTGTGCCGCCCGCCAACACCAGCCCATCCCCCGCGCCGGCCGTGGCCGCCACCCGGCCGGAAAAACTAACCCCGGCATATAAAGTCAGCGTCGCCGCGGCGGTGCCGAACTGCACCGCATTCTCCCCGCCATGACCTGCAATCAAACCACCCCGATCGACCAGCGTGCCCGCCGCCAGCACCACGCCAAAGCCGCCGCCGAAACTGTAGGCGTCACCGCCGAGAATCGTGCCATCATTCGTGACCGTCCCGCCCGCAACCAACAAACCGGCACCGCCGACATTGCCCAGGCCGCCGGTGATCGTGCCATCGTTGGTGAAGGTGCCGCCGAAAACCGTCGCGCCGGCGCCCGCGACATAGCCTTGGCCACCACTGATCGTCCCTGCATTGGTGAGCGCGCCGCCCGAAATCGCAACGCCCACACCGCCTTCACCGAAACCCCGGCCACCCGCAATCGCGCCGCTATTGGCAATCGTGCCGCCCGACACCACCATGCCCGCGCCACCGGGCCCCGTGCCGTGGCCGCCGGTAATCGTGCCGTCATTGGCAAAGCTTCCCCCGGCAAACGAAACCCCGACGCCCCCGGCATATTCATAGCCGCCCGTGATCGCGCCGTGATTGACCATCGTCGCGTCCGTGATCGACACCCCCGCGCCGCCAACGCCGAGGCCGCCGTACTTGCCGCCAGTGATCGTGCCGTAATTGAAAGCCGCATCGCCCGTGCCCAGCGTCAGGGCGGTGGCCCGATAATTCCCGTGCGTCAGAGGTGTGATCGACCCGGTATCGGTAATTGTCAGCGTGCTCGCATAATTGCCGACACCGGAGGTCACCGCCTGGGTGATATAGGTGGCAATGACCTGAACCGGCGAACCCGCCGATAATGCCGCCGGACCATCCCGCCCATCATGACCGGCCACAAGGTGCGCCTCGGCCGCCATCACCGGCTCCGCCAGCCCACCCACGTCACCCGGCTCCGGCCCGTCACCGGCTCCGGTCGGAACTGATGGAGTCCCCGCATAGACCGACCCGAGGGGCGCATGGCTTTGTTCGGTCATCGGAATATTCCCTTGATGCGGCCGGTCGTGCACGCGCAGCGACAGGCCTGCCCTCACGCTCGATAATTAAGAGAACATAAATCCCGCCCCTGTCAATCACCGATCGGCGTTTGTTACCAAGCCCAGGGCCACACCTTGATTTTCCGTAATCTTGGCTCGTTTCTTTGCATATATGCCCAGATTCAAGGCACATGTTCCTACGATTATCACGCCCCATCGGAATAACGGAATTTTTTACTTCGCGGTCGGCGAAAGGCGAAACCTATCCGCTATTCGCCTCAAAAATTCCCGCCCCCTACTGGCTGATCTACTCGCCCGCCACATCCGTGCCGCCAAACCATCGGGTCCGAGGCCGAAATCCGCGCGGCCGTAATTGCCCCGGCAACGCGAATCCGGCAGGATCTCCCTCGGGCCATCACGCACGGCAAGGGCGTCAGCCCCCGGTCTCGCTCGCCCGGCGCGCCGCCGCCTCCCTGGCCGCCGCCACCTAGCCGCCTTCCGCCTCGCGTCCCTCCAGCGCCGCCCCCTCCAGCGCCGCCACATCCAGCAGGCGCTCCAGCACATCCGGCTCCTGCGCGCCGGCAATCGCATGGCGTCCCGCCACCACGAAACACGGCACGCCGTTTATCCCCAGCCGGTGCGCCCGCAAATTATCCGCCTGAACCGCCTCCAATTCCTCGTCCGATGCCAGAAACCGCCGCACCGCCACCGCCTCCAGCCCCTGTTCGGCGCCAATCGCCGCCAGCACGCCCGGGTCGCCAATATCGCGCCCCTCCGTGAAATGCGCGGCGAACAGCGCCTCCACCAGGGAAGTCGCCCCCCCTGTCCGGGCGGCAAAGCGCACCAGCCGGTGCGCCGCCAATGTGTTCGGCGTGCGCCGCACCCGCTCGAAGCAGAACGCCACACCATCGCTCCGGCCAATCTCGGTGATCGAGTCGAAAAGCCGCCGTCCGCGTTCCTCGCTGCCGAATTTACGCAGCACATAATCCGCGCGCGACATGCCGGTCGGCGGCATATCCGGGTTCAGCAGAAACGGTCGCCAGATCAGCGTGCACGCCAGATCCGGGCGCCGCGAAAGCGCCACCAGCAACCGGCGCACGCCCAGGTAGCACCAGGGGCAAATCAGATCATGCGCCACTTCCAGCGTGAACCCGCCCCCACGCCCCCCTTGGCGCTCCCCTTGGCGCCCGCCTTGATCCCCCCCTTGGCCCCCCGCACCCATACCGGCGGCCTGTCGCCTCGTTCCAGCCACTGGCGGGGGCGCGGTCAATTCACCGGCGCCGCATCGCCGGGCGCGCCCCGCACGTCGCTCGCGCCGAACAGCGTCGCCCCCGGCAGATACGGCGCTATCCCCGCCGCCGGCCGGGCCGGGGTCAGCGTCGGTGCCCCCACCGCAATCGCCTCGGCATTGCTCCACAGCCCGCCAGGCACCAGCCTGTAGCCCTCCTCGGTCAGCTTCGCCGCGGTATCGGCGGAAACCGCGTACGGCTCGGTGTAAATCACGTCGGGCAACCATTGCTCGTGTATCCGCGGCGCATCGATCGCCTCGGCCACGTTCATCCCGAAATCCACCATGTTCACGATATCCTGCAACACGGTCGTGATGATCCGCGGCCCGCCCGGGCTGCCGGTCACCAGCGCCAGCTTGCCGTCGCGGGTCATGATCGTCGGCGTCATCGAACTCAGCGGCGTCTTGCCGGGCGCAATCGCGTTGGCATCCCCCTGCACCAGGCCGAACATATTGGCCGATCCGGG
>JAJXVA010000220.1 GCA_021782435.1 Pseudomonadota bacterium | reverse complement strand
AAGAACATGATGTCGGGCTGGGCGGCGATGGCGCGGGCCAGCGCCACGCGCTTCTGCATGCCGCCCGAGAGTTCGGCCGGGGAGAGGGTGGCGACTTCGGGGCC
Source organism: Pseudomonadota bacterium (assembly GCA_021782435.1). Classification (GTDB taxonomy): domain Bacteria; phylum Pseudomonadota; class Alphaproteobacteria; order Acetobacterales; family Acetobacteraceae; genus JAJXVA01. Next base: position 3,519 of record JAJXVA010000220.1, on the reverse strand, counting down.
GAGGCCGACCTGGGCCAGCACCATTATGGCTTTCTGGCGGGCGGCGGCGCGGGACAGGCGGCGTTCGGCCAGCAGCCCGAAACTGACATTCTCCCAGACCGGCAGACTGTCGAACAGGGCGCCGTTCTGGAACAGCATGCCGATGCGCGCGCGCAGCCGCGCGGTCTCGCGCCTTGGCGCGGTGAGAATATTGGTGCCGTCGATTTCGATGACGCCTTCATCGGGTTCGATCAGGCCGAGGATGCATTTCAGCAGCACGGATTTGCCGGTGCCCGAGCCGCCGATGACGACCATGGAGGTGCGCGGCGCGATATCGAGATCGATGCCGTCGAGCACGGTTTTGGCGCCGAAGGATTTTTTGAGGCCGCGGACGCGGATTTTGGCGGGCGTGGCGCCGATGGGGATATGCGGCGGGGCGCCGACGGGGCCTTTGGCTTCGGTCATTTGGTGAAGAACATCTCGGTTAGGCCGTAATCAAGGGCGAGGATGAGCACCGAGGCGGAGACCACGGCGGCGGTGGTGGCGCTGCCCACGCCCTCGGCGCCGCCGCGCGAGCGGTAGCCGTTGAAGCAGCCCATCAGCGCGATGATGAAGCCGAACACGGCGGCCTTGACGAGGCCGGAGACGACGTCGTCGGTGTGGAGGAAATTGAGTGTGTTGGTGAGGTAGGTGTCGGCGTCGAAGCCGAGCTTGAGGGTGCTGACGATGAACCCGCCGAGGACGCCGAGGATATCGGCGATGACCACCAGCAGCGGCAGCGCGATGAGGCCGGCGAGCAGGCGGGGGGCGACCAGGTAGCGCATGGGGTTGGTGGCGAGGGTGGACAGCGCGTCGATCTGGTCGGTGACGCGCATGGTGCCGATTTCGGCGGCAATCGCCGCCCCGGCGCGGCCCGAGACCATCAGGCTGGCGAGCACGGGACCGAGTTCGCGGGTGACCGAGAGCACGACGAGATTGGGAATGGCGGCACTGGCGGAAAAGCGCGACAGCCCGGTGGAGGCCTGAAGTGCCAGCACCATGCCGGTGAAGATGGCGGTGAGCGCGACCACCGGCAGGCTGTCGTACCCGATATCGACCAGGGCGCGCAGGAAGGCGCGGACATGGAAGGGGGGATGCAGCATCTGGCGCAGCCCCTCGAGCCCGAACAATGTGGCATCGCCGGCGCCGCGGCAGAGGGCGAGGGTGAAGCGGCCGGTGGCGCCGATGCCATCGATCGGGTTCAGGGATAATCTCATGCTTGGGTGCGCACCTGGCGTGTGTAACGGGGCCCGAGCGAGGTCAGGATTTCGTAGGCGTTGGTGCCGGCGAGTGTGGCGAGGGTGTCGATCGGCATTTGCGGGCCGATCAGCTCAAGCCAGTCGTTCGCGGCGAGCCCGGGGCAGTCGGTCGCGTCGAAGGTGACGAGGTCCATGGATACCCGACCTACCAGCGGGAGCGCGGTGCCGTCAAAAAACGCGGCGCCGCGGTTGGACAGCGCCCGCGGCCAGCCATCGGCGTAGCCGACACAGGCGGTGGCGATGCGGGTTTCGCGCCGGGCGCGCCAGGTGGCTTCGTAGCCGACCGGGGTTCCGGGCGGGATTTCGCGGATTTGCAGCACCCGCGCATGCAGCCGCACCACCGGGCGCATCGGGTTGGGCAGGTCGGGTGTGGGGTTGCCGCCGTAGAGCGCGATGCCGGGGCGGGCGAGGGCGGAGCGGAACGCGGGCCCGAGGAAAATGCCCGACGAATTGGCGAACGAGGTGGGTATGCCGGGAAACGCGGCGGCGCGTTCGGCGAAGCGGGCGCGCTGGGTTTGGTTGAGCGGGCTTTCGCGGTGTTCGGCGGCGGCGAGATGGGTCATGACATAGTGGAGCGGGATACCGGCCAGTCGTTCGGGCTCGGCCAGCAGGGTGCGGGTTTCCCGGGGGGGCAGGCCCAGCCGCGCCATGCCGGTATCGAGGTGCAGTATGGCCGGCAGGGCCTGGCCGCGGGCGTGCGCCAGAGCGGACCAGCGGGCGAGGTCGTCGAGGCTGTTGAGCACCGGCAGGATTTCATGTTCGGCGAATTCGGCCTCGGTGCCGGGCAACGGGCCGTTGAGCACGGCGAGCCACGCCCGGGGCAGGCGCGCGCGGATGGCCAGCGCCTCGGCGAGGTGGGCGACGAAGAAGTGGCGGCAGCCGGCCGCGGCCAGTGCCGGCACCACCAGGTCGGCGCCGAGCCCGTAGGCATCGGCCTTGACGACGGCGGCGGTGGGGGCGCCATGGCGCGCGCCGAGGGTGCGCCAGTTTTCGACCAGAGCCGCGGTATCGATGGTGACGATACCGCCGGTTTCGGGGGCGGTGGGCATGGCGGGGTGATGTACCGGATCGGCGGGGAAGGGAAGGGTGTGGCGCGCGCGGCGGTGGGTCCGGGGCCTCAGATCAGGCCCTCGATCGCGCCGTCCCGGTTCAGGTGGATTTGCAGGGCCGCCGGGTCGCGTGGCAGGCCGGGCATGGTCATGATTTCGCCGCACAGCGCGACCACGAAACCGGCGCCGGCGGAGAGGCGAATTTCACGCACGGGCAGGGTGAAGTTTTCGGGCGCGCCGAGCAGGGTGGGATCGGCGCTGAAGCTGTATTGGGTTTTGGCCATGCAGACGGGGAGGTTGCCGTGGCCGCCGGCCTCGATGGCGCGGAGGCGTTTTTCGGCCGCGGGGGAGAATTCGACCTCCCGCGCGCGGTAGATGCGGTGGGCGATGGTGCGGATTTTTTCGGCCAGCGGCATCGCGTCGGGGTAGAGAGGGGTGAAGTGGGTTGTCTGGTCGCAGGCGGCGACGACGGCTTCGGCCAGGGCTTCGGCGCCGGCGCCGCCCTCGGCCCAGTGGCGGCAGGGCAGGGCGGTGACGCCGAGGGCCGCGCAATACGCCACGATGGCGTCAGTTTCGGCGGGCGTGTCGGAGACGAAACCGTTGATGGCGACCAGCACCGGCAGGCCGAACGCCCGCATGTTTTCGATGTGTCGGCCGAGATTGGCGCAGCCGCGGCGGACGGCTTCGGGATTTTCCTGGGCGAGGGCGGCCTTGGCGACGCCGCCGTGCATTTTCAGTGCCCGCGCGGTGGCGACGATGACGGCGGCGGCGGGGGCGAGATCGCCGATCCGGCATTTGATGTCGAGGAATTTCTCGGCGCCGAGATCCGCGCCGAAGCCGGCTTCGGTGACGACGTAATCGGCCAGTTTGAGCGCGGATGTCGTGGCGGCGAGGCTGTTGCAGCCATGCGCGATGTTGGCGAACGGACCGCCATGAACGAAGGCGGGGTTGCCTTCCAGGGTTTGCACGAGGTTGGGGTTGAGCGCATCGCGCAGCAGCGCGGCCATGGCGGTGGCCGCGCCCAGCGCGCCGGCGGTGATGGGCTGGCGCGCGTAATCGGCGCCGACGACGATGCGCTCGAGCCGTTGCTCGAGGTCGGGCAGGGACCGGGCGAGGCAGAGGATGGCCATGACCTCGGAGGCGGCGGTGATGTCGAAGCCGTCCTCGCGCACGGGGCGATTTCCGCCAGTCCC
>JAJXVA010000219.1 GCA_021782435.1 Pseudomonadota bacterium | reverse complement strand
ACCATCGGATGATGCGGAGGTGGTTCCGGCGGCAGCAGCGAGACGATGTGCAGCTTCGTCCCGAGCCGCTCCATCGCGCGGATCTCGTTGAGGATGAAGGTCTCGGTCAGGCGCGGATAACGCTTCATGACATAGGCGATCGGCGCATCCGCGAGGTCCGGCTCTCCGGCGAGATCGAGATAGGCAAAGGCAGGCATCAGGCAAACTCCCCGGCAATGCCGGAGGCGGCCGAACGCGCCTCGATGGCGGTTGCAAGATGGGCGGCGACGCGTTCGGCGCCGTTGAAGTCGAGTTGCGCCCAGGCGACGGACGAAGGCGGCGGCGCGGCGAGGGCGGCCGGAATCTCCCGCGCGAGACGGTCGGCGAGATCCGGCCCCTGCTCGATGGCGCGCACAAGGCCGAGACGGGCCAGCAGATGCGCCCGTAGACGTTGTTCCGCCCGCGGCGCTGGCCGCGGCACCAGGATCGTCCGCTTGCGCGCGGCGATCAGTTCTACGCTGGTATTGTAGCCCGCCATCGCGATCACGAGATCGGCGGCACGCAGGCTCGGCAGCGGGTCGGTGATGTAATCGACGAGATCGATGTCCTCCCGCCCCGCCGCCGTGGCGGTGAGCGCCGCACGCTGGTCGACCGACATCAGCGGACCGGTGACGATCACCGAATGGCAGGCTCCCGGCGCCATTCGCGACAGGCCGTGCAGATAGGCCTCCATCAGCGCGAACCCGTCGCCGCCGCCACCCGCCGTCACCAGCACGACCTTGCGCCCCGCGGCTCGCGCGGCGGACCAGCACGGCGTGCCTTCCTCGGCATCCGGCCGCAGCAGATCGGCAGCAACGACATGGCCGCAATAGCGCACCCGCGCAGCCGTCTCGCCCGCGATTCCGTAGGCATCGACGACGTCGAACAGCTTGCGCGACCCATAGACGAGGATGTCGTCATACGCCTGCTCGAGCAGCGGCAGGATCTCCTGCTCGGCCCAGGTGGCGCGCACCGTGTCCGGACTGTCGAGAATGTCGCGCAGCCCGAGCATCACTCGCGTGTCCGGCAGGTCGCGGCGCATCATCGCGAGCGTGGGCAGGATTTCCCCGTTCATCCCCGCCGGCGCGTGGTCGACAAGGAAGATATCCGGCCGGTAGCGCAGCGCGAGCGTGAGGATCAGCGCGGCGCGATACCCCTTGACCAGACCGAAACTATGCCCGGCTTCGCGGGCCGCATAGGTTTCCGCGCCGGTCTTCACCACCGGCGGCAGCGGATGCACATGCAGTCCCGAGGGCAGCCGCCACTGGGCGATGACCGGCGAGCCGGTCAGCAGATGGACCGAGAATTGACCGGCCTCCAGCAGGCGCTCGGCGATCGCGAGGTTCCGCCGCAGATGCCCGAGGCCGAACGTGTCGTGAGAATACAGGAAAACCACCGCCGGCCCGACCCGTCCGGCACACGGAATGAGCGGGCGCAGCCTGGCCCTGCGGGCATTGCCCTGATGACGGCGCTCGGAAGGCGCCGGATCCCGGTCTCCCGCCTCGGCGTCCCGCGGATCACGCCCCGGCATCCACCCCTGCCGCCAGACCGCCCCTGCGCCTCCCGGACCATTGTCCAGTTCGACAACCTGAACGTCACGCATTTCGGGCTCCTTTCTGACGGCCTCGGCGCGGATTATTGTGGGAGAAAGTTCCACGGTCAAGAAGTAAAGCAAGCGTGATCGTGCGCAGCCAGTCGCGCCGAGTGCAGGCGTCAGCTCCGGCCCTCGTTCGATGAACTTTTACAAGCTATTGAAAACGCGTCAGAAATGCGCCATCACGCCGAAGCCGGCGCCGAACGCCGCGCTTTGCGAAGTCAGCCCGCGGGTCGCATAAACCTGCAATTCCCAACGGAAATTCATCCGCAGGTTATATGCCAGTATGGCAGAAGCCACCGCAGTCCGCCGCTTCTGGATCGGCGTGTGGCCGATCACGATCACGCTGAGGAACTGGCGCGGCGCCACCGCCACGGCCACGCCAGGCTCGAACGTCACCACGTTCTGCAGGTGAAGTGCCGGCAACCGGCCGACAATGCGGTACCCCAGTTGCAGGTAGGGAAACACCCGCGTACCCGCCCGCCAGACCATCCGCAGCCCGGCCTCCTCGTCGAAGCGGCCGGTGCCGAGCCCCTTGGCATAGGAGGCCACCGGCACCTTGACCTTCACATAAGGCTCGAACGATGGCCGGACACCCCGCGCCCGATCGAGCCGGTACTCCGCCTTGAGCCACATGTCGCCGGGCCCGCTGCGCACCGCGCCGGACCCGGTGCTGGCGATGATCGATTGCCCGGCAACGATACCGGCGCCGGTGACCGCAATGTAGGGAAGCTCGACCCGTAATCGAAGGTTCCGATGGCGATAGGTGATCGAAAGCGGCAGATCGTAGATGTGAATCGTGTGCCTGGTGCCGAACCGTCCGGTGAAATAGGACGGCTCGAGTCCAATGGTGAATCCCGCCGGTGATGCCGCATGCACCAGCACCGGCCATTGTGCCGTAGCGAGAGCGGCCAGCGCGGGCAGCAGAACACCCCTACCCCTGCCCCTGCCCTTCGCTCGCACGCCGGCTCCGGTGGTCATCCTACCCCCCTGTCACGCGGTTCCATTAACATAGCGGAATATGGCGATCCAAGGCGCCATGCCGCTGTCATGGAATTGCAATTTTCATATCTTGCATTATGTGGGATATTATCACACAGTTTGATGGGTCAGGGTGCCGGATCCGCTGACCGACAGGCATGCGACGGACGTGCAGGAATGGAATCTGATATCGAACACATGCTGCGCCGGCTGCTGCGCCCCCTCGTCGCCTATCTCATGCGGCGGGGGCTGGGTTACATCGCGTTCCGCGACCTGCTCAAGCGCGTCTATGTGGACGAGGCGCTGCGCGGGCACGAGGGCGATGAAGCCCCGACCGACAGCCAGATCAGCGTCGTCACCGGTATCAACCGCCGCGAGGTCAAGCGGCTCCGCGAAATCGCCACGCACCCCGACACGGCCGAACCGCGCGACCGGATGGCCGGGGTCAACGCCGCCGCGCGTGTGGTCGGCACCTGGGTCTCGGCCGCCGCCTTCCGCGGCCCGGACGGCGCGCCCCTGCCCCTGACGACCCGCGGCGAGGGGGACGACCCCGGTTTCGACGCCCTCCTGCGGGCGGCCAAGGTCGATGTGCGGGCCCGCACCGTCATCGAGGAACTTGAACGCGCCGGCGTCGTCGAACGCCTGGCGGACGACCGGCTGCGCCTCCTGCGCACCGCCTTCACCCCCACCGAACCGCGGGAAAAGCTTCTCTTCCTCGGCGCCAATGTCGGCGACCACATGCGCAGCGCCTTCCATAATCTCGCCGGTGAAACGCCGGTCTTCATCGAGCGCGCCCTGTTTCATAACGGCATCGGCGCCAGCCGCCTGAACGCCGCCCGTCCGGTGTTGTCCGACATGGCGGACCGGCTGCTGCGCCAGTGCAACGAGCAACTGCTCGAAGGCAATCTCGCCAGCACGGACGCCGCCGGCGGTGATCCGGAACGCGAAGCCCTGCGCCGCCTCCGCCTCGGCGTCTATTATTACGAGACCGACGCCGATGACCGCCCCTGACAGCCACACCGCGCGCGCGCCCCGCGTCGTC
>JAJXVA010000218.1 GCA_021782435.1 Pseudomonadota bacterium | reverse complement strand
CCCACGGCCAGGGTATCGTGCAGGAAGGTCGCGGCGGCACGGCGCGCCGGTTCGGGCAGGCGCGCCCAATCAAGGCCGAGCGCCTGGTCGATCAGCCGTTCCGCGATAGGGGCCATGGCGATTTTCTCCCGCTGATACCGGTCGAATGTATACAATTCTGATGGCGGCTCCTAGATTGAATCCAGACCGCATGGGGACGTCATGAGCATCATTCCGGCCGATACCGCACGGTTCGAGGCGACGGTGGCGGTGGCGATTGTTGGTGGCGGGGCGTGCGGGCTGACCGCGGCGCTGGCGGCGCGCGATGCCGGCGTGGCGCCGCTGGTGCTGGAACAGGCGCCGCATTGCCAGGGCAGCAGTTATATGTCGCTGGGGGCGCTGTGCGCGGCCGGCACGACGGCGCAGCTTCGGGCCGGGGTGGCGGACGATGCCGAGACGTTTCTGGCCGATATCCTGGCCAGGACCGGCGGGGCCGCCGATGCGGTTGCCGCGCGGCTGATCGCCACGCGCGCCGGCAGCGTGGTGGATTGGCTGGCCGAGCGCCACGACGTGGTGTTCGAGTGGGACGCTGGCTGGCGCCCGGCCTTCGGCCATAGCCGGGCGCGGCTGCATGCCACCGCCGGACGCAGCGGCGCCGACATGATGTCGCGCCTCGCGGATGCCTGTGACCGGGCGGGCGTCGATGTGGTGACCGGGGCGCGGGTGACCGATCTGTTCGCGACCGGCGATGGCACGGTGCGCGGGCTGCGCGTGCGCCGGCCGGACGGATCCTGCGAGGATATCGGCTGCGCGGCGCTGGTGCTGGCGAGTTGCGGCTTTGGCGATAACCCCGATATGATCGCGCGCCATATTCCCGATATGCGGGAGGCACGCTATTTCGGCTGGGAGGGAAACCGGGGCGATGCGATGCGGTGGGGGGCGGCGCTGGGCGGCGCGCTGACGCATATGGACGCCTATCAGGGGCTGGGGCTGCTGGCGGACCCGTACGGGATCGATGTGAACCCCAAACTGCTGATCGAGGGCGGCATTCAGATCAATGCGCGGGGGGCGCGGTTTGCCAACGAACTGGACGATGTGTCCGGGCAGGGCGCGCGGGTGATGCGCGAGCCAGGTGGGTTCAGTTGGGTTGTGTATGACGAGCGGATCCATCGGGCCTGCGCCGACCTGCCCCAATATCGCGCGCTGCTGGCGCTGAATGCCCGCCGCAGCGGCGAGACGGTGGCGGCGCTGGCGGATGCGATCGAGGTGCCGGAGGCGGCGCTCAGGCAAACCCTGGCGGAAGTGGCGGCGGCCCAGGGCGGACGTGACGCGTTCGGGCGGCGGTTCGAGACGCCCTGTCTGGCGCCGCCGCTACACGCGCTGCGCGTGGTCGGCGCGCTGTTTCATACCCAGGGCGGGCTTGCGATCGACCCCACGGCGCGGGTGGTGCGCGAGGACGGCGCGGCGCTGGCGAACCTGTTCGCCGGCGGCGGCGCGGCGGTGGGGATCAGCGGGCATGGCGCCTCGGGCTATCTGCCCGGCGCGGGGCTGAGCGCGGCAATCACGCTGGGCGCGATTGCCGGCACCGAGGCCGCGCGGTGTGCCGGCGATGGCGCGCCGGCGACGTGACGATAGGGGCTGGTCCACGGGAAGTTTTGTGAAGGCCGCAAGGCCTTCCGGTGTTTGAGCTAAGGTATAAGCGTGTTCTTTTTGTGAACAAAAAGAACCAAAAAACTTCGTGACATAACGTGCAATGCTCGGGGCATTGCACTGGTTCCAGCGGCCAGCTACGGCAATGAAAGGCCGCTGCGCGGCCAAGCCACATCCTTAACTCTCCTCGGCGGGCAAAGCCCGCCTGGCCTGGCCGCCGCGTTCAATTCAGGGGCAGGCCCGAGGGGCGGTTGGGCAGTGACAGCGTGGTCAGGGAGCCGAGCACCAGCAGCGGCACGGTGACCGCGGTCAGGCCGGTTTGCCAGCCCAGATGGCCGACCACCAGCGGCACGATCAGCGGGAAGATGGCGAAGCCGAGGCCGAGTGGCGCCGAGGTGCAGACGCCGAGCGCGGTTGCGCGGATGGATTGGTCGAAAATCTCGGCGACCAGAACCGGCAGCACCGCCATGGCGCCATAGAACAGGGTGGCCATGACCGAGAACCAGATCATGTCGGTGAGGTGGCTCGCGGGGGCCCAGAGCAGGCCGAGCAGCGCGAGCGCGCCGCCGATGGTCCAGAGCGCGAAGACGGTGCGGCGGCGCAGCCAGTATTCCCCAACCAGGGCGGCGCCGAGATAGCCGATGACGGCGATGCCGTTCGAAAGCCCCACCAGGGAGGCGGCGGCGGCTGGCGTGTAGCCGCGGGTTTGGGCGAAAAACGTCGGGAAAAAGAAGGCCGACCCGGCATAGGCGCCACCGAACATGAAAAAAATTGCCATGCAGGTGAGGCTCTGGCGACGCAGGCCTGGCGCGAACAGGAGGCGGAGCGCGGGACGCCGGGGGGGGGCGGCCGGGGTGGCGGCCGGGGTGGCGGCCGGCGTGGCGGGATTTGCGGCGGGGCCGAGGCTGGCATCGAGGCGCCTGGCATAAAGGAACGCCGCCAGCAGCCCGACCGGGACCACGGCAAAGGCGGCGAGGAACGTGGCCCGCCAGCCATAGAGCCGCAGCAGCGGGGCGGCGAACAGGGATGCCAGCAGCCAGCCCAGCGGGTAGCCGCATTGCAAGGCGCCGACCGCGACCCCGCGCAACCGGTCCGGGGTATTCTCGACCGTGAGGGCGTTGGTGATGGGGGCGAGACCGCCGCTGAGGCCAAACCCCATGGCGCGCGCGAGGGTGAGCGATATGACGCCGACGGCCACACCTTGCAGCCCGACCGCGCCGGCGGAGGTTGCCAGCAGCAGGCAGAGGGTGAGGACCCGGCCGTAGCGGTCGGCGGCCATGCCGGCGAAGATGACCATAACCGCCGAGCAGGCGAAGGAAATGGCGAAGACCAGCCCGGCGGCTTCGAGCGGCAGATGGAAATCGTGCAGGATACCGGGCAGGGCGTAGCTGAACAGCGACTGATCGACATTGGTCAGGGTCCAGGCGCCGAGGCAGAGGGCGAAAATGCCCCAGGCGCGCCTGCCCCCCGGGATGTGGCCGGCGCGGCCGCCTGGCGCGCCCAGTTCGGGCGCGGCGGACCCCCCCCGCGCGGAACCTGCCCGCGCCGGATCGGATTGGGTGGAGATCATCGCCCGGGTCATGGGATCAGGCGCCTGGCTCGGGTTCGCGTAGCGGCGCGAAGACCCGGTCGATGAAGCCCTTCAAGGCTTCGTCGCGGTCGATGGTGGCACCGGAAGGCAGGAGCGACATCAGTTGTTCCTGCTGGGCCCAGACCTCGGAGGCGAGGTTGAGGAGGGCGGCGACGAACCGGTCCATGGCGGGGTCGGTGAAGAATTGCGGCCGCCCGTCGGGGCCGTAGAGTCCGGGCGGGGCGTCCTCGGGGCGGAGCGGTGGGGTGTGCTGATCGAAGCTCATCGTTTCCAGGCTCCGAACCCGAACCAGTTGACCCCATCCGCGAGGCGGCCGGTGGTCTGGCTGTCGACGGTGCCGCCGACGGCGCTGGTGGCGACATCGCGGATCGCCGCCTCGCCGTAGAGACCGAGGCTCGGGGTGGCGAAAGATCGGAA
>JAJXVA010000217.1 GCA_021782435.1 Pseudomonadota bacterium | reverse complement strand
GCGCTGGGGCTGACGCTGGCGGCGCAGCGCCTGGCCGCCCCCGAGGCGATGGGCGCGCTGTTCAAGGCGCTGTGTGTCTGCCACCCCGACCTGCCCACCCCACCAGGGTTCGAGCCATGACACCACCGCGACTGACCCACCCCGACCTGGCGACGCGGCACGGGTTTTTTACCCGCGTGGGCGGGGTGTCCGAGGGGGCCTATGCCAGCCTGAACGCATCGCTGTCGGGGGCGGATGACAGGGCACGGGTTTACGAGAACCGGGCGCGGATCGCCCAGGTGCTGGGGGTGGCGCCGGACCGGCTGCTGGGTTTGAGCCAGGTGCACGGGGGGCGGGTGGTGGTGGCGCGGGAGCCCTGGCCAGCGGGCGAGGGCACGGAAGCGGACGCGATGGTGACCGATGTGCCGGACCTCGCGCTGGGTATCGTGACCGCGGATTGCGCGCCGGTTTTGCTGGCGGACCCGGCGCGCCGAGTGGTGGGCGCCGCCCATGCCGGGTGGCGTGGTGCGGTGGAGGGTGTATTGGATGCCACGCTCGACGCCATGCGCGGGCTTGGCGGGCGGGACATTCTGGCGGTGATCGGGCCCTGCATCGGTCGGGACAGCTATCAGGTAGGAGACGAGATGCAGGCAGTTGTGCTGGCGGCGAGCCCCTGGGCGGCGTGCTGTTTCACCCCTGATCCGAAACCCGGCCATGCCCGATTCGATCTCGCCGGCTATTGCCGGGCGCGGTTGGAGCGGGCGGGGGCGGAGGTGCGGGTGATCGATGCGGATACCTGCGCCGATGCGGCGCGGTTTTTCAGCCACCGGCGCCGGACCCTGGCCGGGGGGGGACCGATCGGGCACCAATTATCGGCGATCGTTGCATGAAAAACTGGCTGTTTCTGGTCTTGCCGCTGGTTCTGGCGGGGTGTGGCAGCTACCCCGAGCCGTTTCTGGGAAACCCAGGGCCGACAGCGGCCCGGCTGGCGGTGCCGCCACCGCCGCGGCTGGACGTGCCGGCGCCTGGAACCGCGTTGCTGCCGGCCGCCGATGCCGGAGGGTTTGCCGATGCGCTGGCGCAGGCCCTGGCCCAGCACGACGTGCCGGCGATTGCCGAGCCGGCAAGGAAAGGTGACTGGCGGCTTGGCATAACCGCCGACCTGGTGCCGGGCCAGGAAAAGACGCGCATGATCGCGGTGACGTACACGGTGTTCGACCCGAGCGGGATGTCACAGGGGAGCACGCGGGCGGCGCCGATTTCCGCCGATACCTGGGCGATGGCCTCGCCAGTGGCGATGAACGTGGTGGCCGAGCGGGATGCCCCCCGGATTGCCGCCCTGCTGACCAATATCGAGGCGGCGGAGCAGCACGCGGACCCGAACAGCCTGGCCAACCGGCAGCCACGGGTGGATTTCGTGGGGGTGACCGGCGCGCCGGGGGACGGGAATGCCAGCCTGAACCAGGCGATGGTGACCAATCTGAACGGCCAGGGGATCGTGGTGCAGGACACCCGATCGGGCGCGGATTTCGCGGTGCAGGGCCATGTAACGCTTTCGGGCGCGCCGAAAGGCCAGCAGCGGGTGGAGATTACCTGGATCGTGGCCGATTTATACGGGCGGGAAGTGGGGCATCTGGTGCAGATGAACGACGTACCCACGGGGTCGCTCGATGCGCATTGGGGGGCGGTGGCCGAGGCGGTGGCGCAGCAGGCGGCCGGTGGGGTGAAGGAGGCGATCACCAACCAGATCGCGACACGGAAAGCGCTGCCGGGGCAGACGCTGCCCCATGGGTGATGGCGATGGCGCCGCGATCTGTGACGTGCCTGCCGCGACCCGGGGCGCGAAGGGGTGTGGCAGGGTTGACCTTTGCGCCCCGGCGCGGCAGTGGCGCAGTGCCGCCACCCGGGGCCGGCGAGCGGCAGGGACGCACGACGCATGAAGATAGTTGCCTGCAACAGCAATCGGCCGCTGGCCGAGGAAGTGGCATCGATTCTGGGATTGCGGCCAACCAAGGCGATCATCCGCCGCTTCGCCGACATGGAAGTGTTCGTGGAAATTCAGGAGAACGTGCGCGGCGAGGACGTGTTCGTTATTCAGTCCACCTCGTTTCCGGCGAACGACAACCTGATGGAATTGCTGATCACGCTGGATGCGCTGCGCCGCGGGTCGGCGCGGCGGGTGACGGCGGTGGTGCCGTATTTCGGGTATGCGCGGCAGGACCGCAAATCGGGTCCGCGGACGCCGATCAGCGCCAAGCTGGTGGCCAACCTGATCACCGAGGCGGGGGCCAACCGGGTGCTGACGCTGGATTTGCACGCGGGGCAGATCCAGGGGTTTTTCGATATTCCGGTGGATAATCTCTACGCGGCGCCGCTGTTCGCGCGGGATATCCAGGAACGGTTCGCGGGGCGCGATATCATGATCGTATCGCCCGATGTGGGCGGGGTGCTGCGGGCGCGGAGCCTGGCGACACGGCTGAACGCGGACCTGGCGATCATCGATAAGCGGCGGGAGCGGGCCGGGGTTTCCGAGGTGATGAACGTGATCGGCGATGTCGAAGGGCGGGACTGCATTCTGATCGACGATATCTGCGATTCGGGTGGCACGTTGTGCAATGCGGCGGTGGCGCTGTCGGACTCGGGCGCGACCTCGGTTTCGACCTATATCACCCACGGCGTGCTGTCCGGGGGGGCGGTGGCACGAATTGCCGACAGCCCGATTGCGATGATGACGATCACGGACAGTATCCAGGCGACCGAGGCGGTGAGCCACGCGACCAATATCCGGCAACTGAGCATCGCGCCGCTGTTGGCCGAGGCGATGAAGCGCATTTCCGACGAAAGCTCGGTGAGTTCCCTGTTCGACTGATGGACGCGCCACCGCGGCTTTTGGATAGGGAATTCTGGTTTCTGCGGCACGGCCAGACCGACTGGAACCTGGACAATTTGGCGCAAGGACGGACCGATATCGCGCTGAACGCGGCAGGGGTCGCGCAGGCACGGGCAGCGGCGGCAAGCTTGCGCGGACGGGGGATTTCGCGGATTCACGCCTCGACCCTGACGCGGGCGCGGGTCACGGCGGAGATCGTCGGGCACGCGCTGGACCTGCCGGTGGCGACCGACCCAGACCTGCAGGAAGTGGCGTTTGGCGCGCGCGAGGGGCAGGTGATGCTGGCGCCCTGGTTCGGCGCGTGGGTGGCGGGGCAGGCGACGCCCGAGGGCGCGGAAAGCTTTGCCGAGGTGACGGCGCGGGCGGTAGCGGCGGTGAACCGGAGTCTCACGGCGCCCGGGCTGTGCCTGATCGTGGCGCATGGCGGGATGTTCCGGGGTTTGCGCGCGGCGATGGGGTTGGACCCGGGGATGCGGATCGCCAACGGGGTGGCGCTGCTTTGCCGGCCTGGCGCGACATGGGAATTGCTGCCGGCCGGCTGAAGCCGGAACCCGCCCCGATATTTGTCAGCCGGCGCAATTGACGCCGATCGGCTTCTGCCGGACTGTTGCGGCCACAACGACCCGCCAGGCCGATTTTTTGCCGTTTATCCGGCAAAAGGCCCATGAATTGGAAAACGTCAGGAAACGAAATGTCAGGAAATCGAGGCCGGAGATACTATCGGGGCGGCGCGGTGCTGCTGCTGGGCGCGTTGTGGCTGGTGCCGCGGCTGACGTGCGCCGCCGAC
>JAJXVA010000216.1 GCA_021782435.1 Pseudomonadota bacterium | reverse complement strand
TTACCTCATTGCTCGGGTAAGCCCGAGATCCCAATTTCGGCCAGTGGGCCGTTTTCTGATCCAGGCTTAGGGCCAGAGGTTGTGTGGGATCCTGCGACGCCGTTCGGTTGCCCGCCACATTCAGAAAGCGAATATTGATAAGTTTTGCGGTTTGAATCGAAATTTTTTTGAAAATAATTAGCTGGCGCCGCACAGGCCGATAAAGCAATTATATCGACCTTAAACTCTATGCAGGCTTGGCGCGATTGGTCAAAAGCAATGACTCCTACCGCACCGAGTCGATGCATGGCGCCGGCTCGCCCCAGGCTGCTGGTGACCCTCGCGACTGCCCTGATCGAGATCGATCGCTTCGACGAAGCCGAGCGGGTGCTGACCCGCGCCGTCGCTTTGGCGCCGGATTGCACGGCGGCCCTGGCCAATCTGGCTTCCGTGCTGGTTCGGCGCGGCAAGCTCGCGGAGGCCGAATTACCCTGCCGGGCCGCCCTGTTGAACGACCCCGATCTGGTTTCGGCACACCAGAACATGAGCGCCATTCTGGCCGTGGCCGACCCGGCGGCCGCGCGGGCGCACCGGGATGCCGCGTATCGGCGTCAGCACGTGTTCACTGTGGCGGCGCCGGACCCGCGCCACCACGTGCTGGTCCTTGCCGCGGCCGATCAGGCCAATACGCCGCTGCGCCATCTGCTCGACCGCAGGCATACGTCGATCACCACCTGGTATGTCGAATACGCGACCGAAAACGACCTGGTGCCGCCGCATGACGCGATCGTGAACGCGATCGGCGAGCCGGAACTGGCGCCGATATTACCGCCCTCGGCCGAGCGATGGCTGCAGGCCGAGGGGGCGCGCCTGATCAATGCGCCGGCCAAAGTGGCGCGCACGCGGCGCGAGTGTCTGCCGGCGCTGCTGGCGGGGGTCGCGGGTTGCGTGGTTCCGGAGGTGGCCTCGGTCGCGGACGCTCCGGCCCGGGCGGTCATGGCCGCGCGCATCGGCTTTCCGGTGCTGGTGCGGCCACGCGGCACACATGGCGGGTTGGGGCTGAAGCTGGTGACCACACCGCAGCATCTGGCCAAACTCCCGGAATTCCCGGCCATCCTGACGAAGTTCCATGATTTCCGTGCCGCCGATGGCTACTGGCGCAAATACCGGGTGATCTTCGTCGATCGACGGCCGTTCCCTCTGCATCTCGCGATCAGCCCGCATTGGCTGGTCCATCATTGCACCGCCGGCATGGAGGACGATGCCGCCCGACGCGCCGAGGAGCAGCGATTTCTCGCCGATTGGCGGGCGGTGCTGGGCGAGGTCGCCGCGGATGCGGTCACCGCGATCGGCCAGCGGCTCGATCTCGACTATGCGGGGCTGGATTTTTCCCTGACAGGGCAGGGGGAGGTGCTGGTGTTCGAGGCCAATGCCGCGATGCTCGTGCACCCCGAGCAGGAGCCGGGAATATTCGCGTATCGCAACGCGGCCGTACGCCGGATTCAAGCCGCATTCGCCGCCATGCTGGGCAACGTCCCGAAACGAGAAACGCCTGCGCGCCGCAACCGGGAGGCAGCCGATGCGGAACCATGACACGCCGCCAAGGTCCGGCGCGGGTTCGGCGTGGCGCATCGGCTGATGCGGACCGGTCATGGTTGACATCGCGGAGGTTCTGCGCGCGGGGCTTGCGCACCAACAGGCGGGGCGGGTGGCGGCCGCCGCCTCGGCGTATCGGCGGGTCTTGGCCGAACTGCCCGATCAGCCCAATGCGCTGGCGTTGTACGGGCATCTCCTGGCGCCCGAAAATCCTGCCGAGGCGGAAAAATACCTGACCCGCGTGGCCGCGCTGCGCCCGGACGACGCGGAGGCGCGCCTGGCGCTGGGCAATCTGGCGCAGCGTGGCGGCCACCCCGATCGGGCTGCGCGCTGGTGGCGTGACGCCTTGGCGGTGCGGCCGGGGCATGTGGGGGCTACGGTCAACCTGGCCGGGCACTGTCGCGCCCGCGGCGATTTCGCGTCCGGCATCGCGGTGTGCCGCGCCGCCTTGGCGCACGCGCCGGAGGTGGCGGTGCTGTGGTTGGCCCTGGCCGAGACCTTGCTGGCCGATGCGCAATTTCAGGCGGCGCTTTCGGCGGCGGATGCGGCACTGGCGCGGGGCCTGGCCAGCGCCCCGGTGCTGCTGGTGCGGGGCACCGCGCAGGCCGCGCTCGGCCCGCCCGGCGCGGCGGAGCCATGGTTGCGGGCGGCGTGTCGACTTGCCCCCGCCGATGCGCGCGCCGCGCTGCACCTGGGCAATGTCCTCATCGATCTCGACCGATGGGACGAAGCGGCCATCTGGCTGGACCTCGCGATCGAACGCGACCCGGAACTACCCGAGGCCCTGACCAGTCGCGGTGTGTTGTTCGCGCGGTGCGGCGCGTTGGCGACGGCGCAGACTTACCATCGGCGGGCGCTGGCGCAGCGACCGAATTTCGCCGAGGCCTGGAGCAATCTGGCCGCCGCCCTGCTGCTGGCCGGTGATTATCCGGCCGGCTTTGCCGCCTATGAGTGGCGCAAACGCAACCCCAGATTCGGCCACGGGTATTGGCGCGGCACTGCCCCCGAATGGCGCGGAGAGCCGCTCGAAGGTCGACGCCTGCTGGTGTTTTGCGAGCAGGGTTTGGGCGACGCGCTGATGATGGCGCGGTATTTTCCGCGCCTGGTGGCGGCCGGCGCCCGGCTTGTGCTGGTATGCGCGGCCCCGCTCGTGCCGCTGTTCCAGGGCCTCGAGGGCGTCACCCAGATCGTGCGTCGGGGCCCATACCCGAGCCCGCATCTGGTCGCCGCCGGCGAGACGATCCCCGACCACGATTTCTACATCGACAGCTTGTCCCTGCCGCGCGTGTTCGGCGCCACGCGCGATACCGTGGCGGTGCCCGCGCCCTATCTGCGCCCCTCGCCCGAGCGCCTGGCGGCCTGGCGGCATCGGTTGAAGCCGGGCGTGCGCCTCGGCGTGGTCTGGGCCGGCAATCCGGCACATAGCGATGACCGAAGCCGCTCGCTGCCGGTCGAGGTGTTGGCGCCCCTGAAAGACCTGCCCGGCTGTCAGGGGGTCGCCCTGCAACCGCACGGCGAGGTGCCGGACTGGCTGCTGAATGTGCAGGCCGACCTGACCGATATGGCGGAAACGGCTGCCCTGGTCTCGACCCTGGATGCGGTGATCACGGTCGACACGGCGGTTGGTCATCTGGCGGGCGCGTTGTGCGTGCCGACCGCCCTGCTGCTGCCATTCGCCCCGGATTGGCGCTGGGCGCTGGGGCGGAACGACACGCCCTGGTATGCCGGGCATCGCTTGTTTCGTCAGAACCGCCGCGGGGATTGGCATGAGCCAGTCGCGGCGGCGCTGGCCTGGCTTCAGCATCGCGGCTGTCGGTCAACCCCGGAGCCATGATTTTCTTGCATGGCTTGGTGAGGGGTTTCCGGCGCGACGACGCAGTGTCACGCCGTTGACACTGACCCGGCTGGCCAATAGATAGCGGCTCCCGACGACGCCGCCCCTGCCCAAGGGCAAGGGCACGAAGCCGGGGCACTTTGTTCTTTGACAGTTGTATATGGGAGTGGAAGGGATACGTTGGTGGCGCCTTTAGGTTGGCCTTTCTTTTGGCTGATTTGGCATTTGGGAAGCTTTTAGTTTTAGCTTCTTTGG